>NZ_NOXZ01000042.1:0-59227 GCF_002258225.1 Rhodococcus sp. RS1C4
TTCGCCGTCGTTCGGGTGCACGTTCGCCAATTTCGTGCCGGTGGTGCAACGCGCGCAGGACGTCATCGGCGTCGGCGACGAGTACCGCGGCATCAACGTGGACATGCCACTCATCAATCCACGTGGACGGTACCTGCCTAATCAGGACGAGCCGCGCTTCTTCGACGACCGTGGACCGACATGCCACGCTCCGGCGGACGCTGCTGCCGGCGAGTTCTTCCCGCAGTACCCGGGCGGATCGGTCAACGACGGTTCCTACCAGGTGCCGTCGAGGAACCCCGGACCGCAGGATGTTCCGGAACTGCCTGCGCCGCAGTACTCGCCGCTGCCGGGCATCGTCGAGCAAACGCCGGTGTCCTACGCGGGCTCGGATTTCGAACGTGACACGCTCGCCGTGATCTACGGCGGAGCAACGGGAACCGCTCCGCAGGACGTTCCTTCCTGGGTCACATCCGCGACAGCGCCCGCACTCCGAGGTGCCGAGGTCCGGATGACGGCAACCGGAAACTCACCGCGGTGACACCTCACCCCGCTCGGTGGGGTCGGGTCCGGCCGAGGACTTCCACGCGCGCGAACTGCTGGCGTCGACCATCGGCACGACCCGCGTCGTGATCGCCGAGTTGTACATGTCGGCAGCCTGACGCGGATTGGCGTGGCCGGTACCCGGCATGCGGACCACGCGAAGGTTTCCGTCGGGCCCTCCCGATCGCTCGAACAGAATGCGTTGGGAATAGTCGACGTCGACCACGGTGTCCGCAGCCCCGTCCCGCGGACGCAAGAACACGATCGCCGGAGCGGTCTTGCCGTCGACTTCGTCCGACAACGCGTCGAGGTTGTCCAGAGCACCGGAGGCGACAATTGTCTTGAACTGCGATTCGATGAAACCGTTGCTGGCCGCCGACGGATTCAACACCTTGTCGCGCATCACTTCGTCGAACGCCGAAGCAGCCTCCTCCCACTCGATATGCGGGAGCCACGACGACTGCGTGTCCACGAACCTGTCCTGTCGCGCAGCCATCTCGACGATCGTCCGTAGCGATCGGCTCTCACGCGCCCCCGGCAACCATCCGATCCACCGCAGCAAGTCCTCGCCCGCGTCTCGACTGGCCTCTCGGACAGCGTGCAGGTCGACCGGTGTGCAATCGAGCACGACACCCCCCACGGTCTTGTCGGAGTCCTCGTACAGATGCTGCGCAGCCTCGAGTGCGACGACTCCACCCATGCTGTGTCCGACGAGAACGATGTTGCTCACTCCTACAGCAGTTGCGCGTCTGTCGATGAGGTCGCTGATCACCCGCGTGTCGAGGCCACGATTGTCGTACCGAACGGACCAGACCCGGCCGAGGTCCGCCAACGCAGGCAGAGTCGCCGCCGTGGGCGCCGCATCGAGATTACCCAAGCCGACCAGGTCCACGACAGCCGTCGTGGCGTCAGCGGGATCACGTGGCCCGTAGATCTCGTCGATGCTCGGGCGGGTGTCGGCGAGGCGCCGTTGCTCCGGCGCGACATCGACACGCCAGTACACACCGAACAGGACGAGCAATGGAATCGACGCGAGCGACACGCGAAGCAGGCACCGACGCGTTCTCCCCAGTACTCGCCAATCGCGTCCCCATCGAGTCTCGATCAACCGCGCCTTCCGGCGCTCGTCGTCCCAGTCCACGGGAAGAATCTCCGGTTCGTTTCTCGACCGACGCCCCCACGTCGAGTCCTGATCAGATACATCGTCCACCGTACGCGCCGATGTCCCGACCGCACCCGGACCAAGAACGCGGTCGACTCGATATCCGGTGCGCTGCAGAGTGATTCGGCTGTCCACGCGGTGTGCTGCTACGACGGAATCCTAGCGAGGCAGGAACGGATCCCTTGCAGGGTCGACCCCGACGGGCGCTCGATGAACGAACCATTCGGTACCGAGCGCTTCCCGACGAGTCGCAACGTCCATGTTCGCGAACTGCGACGCACCACCACCGCGTTCGATCTCGGAACGGTGTTGGCTGAACGCCGACCACTTGGTGTCGAACCAGGCGCTGACGTCGATCGCCAGGTCGACGTCACTGTCGGCAATGCCGGGGACTCCTGGTCCGGGGGCCGGGGCCGCCGTTCCGAACAGGGTCTGCCACTTCGACTCGATGGCGGTTCGAGGAAAAGTCGCGAAGCACAGATGGTCCGGACGCCACGGCTCGCCGGCCTCGGGAAACAGCTGCTCGTAACCGGACGCTTCGAACGCAGCCAGTGTCACCCTGTGCGCGTGAACATGATCCGGATGTCCGTAAGACCCGAATCCGTCGTAGGTGACCACGATGTCGGGCCGAAACGATCGTATGTGCGCAACGAGTTTGCCGACCGCCTCGTCGAACGGCGCAGCACAGAAGAGGACACCGCCTGACAGGGCGTTGTCGGTGTAGCCGAGCAGGCGAGGTTCACCAGCACCCAGAACCTCGAGAGAACGGCGCAGTTCCTCGACACGTTCCTCGCCGTCACGCCACGTACACGTCACCACGGCTGTGCGTGCACCCGCCGCAGCGCTTCGCGCCAGAATCCCGCCGGTGAACAGTGCCTCGTCGTCGGGATGAGCGTGAACGCACAGGACACTGGGAACGCTGGGCACATCCCAAGAATATCCCCACCCGTCCGGTGCGCGTCCCCGACCGAGAATGTCGGCCGACAAATCACAACACCGCGAACCGCCGCTTGTGCACGGTCCAGTCCACAGGGCATTCCGCATGCGTCGATGCGCACGTTCGCACACGAGAAACGCCAGCACACAGGTGGGACAGCACGCCTACGCCCGTCATATAGTGAACGAATGGCATTCCAGATACTTCTGTCGAAGGCACTGACCACCGTCGTCACGGGAGCAGTCGGCGTCGCGGCGTACAACGGCGCAAGAACCCTGATCGCGAAAGCACCCATCAGGGGAGCGGCTGTGACCGCAACCGAGTGGGGCCTTCGCGGTGTGCGCAAGGCCGAGGAGGGTGCCGAATCGGCACGTCTGCAGGTATCGGACGTCGTCGCCGAGGCCAAGGAACGACTCGGGGAAGAAGTTCCGCCGCCCGCTGTCGGCGAGACCGGTCACGGACACAGCCACTGACCGTGGCGACCGAATCCGACGTCATCGACTTCGCCCCGAACCGGGCGGGCAACAGCACATCGGCAGCAACGTCGTCGGCTGACATTCGTGTGCTGTCCGACGCGGCAGGACGAATAAGATTCGACGTTCCCTGGCTCCGTTCGAGCCCGGGCCGGGCAGTGGCAATCGAGAACGCCCTCGACAAAGTGGTCGGTGTCCGTGCAGCGCATGCGTATCCGCGTACCGGCTCCGTCGTGGTGTGGGTGTCTCGTACTCGGGTCGACCGCGATGCCGTTATCGCCGCGGTCCAGGAGGGCAAGTCGACGGCTCGGTCCGCCGTGCCGGACCGCACTCCACGGTCCGCCGACATCGCCAGCGCCGAAGTTCTCCGCATGGCCGTCGGCGGCGCCGCGCTGGTTCTGCTGGGCATCCGTCGCTACGGACTCGGACGTCCGCCGATTCTGGGTCCCACCAGTCGGCTCGTGGCCACGGGAGCCACCGTCTTCACCGGATACCCGTTCCTGAGGGGTGCCCTCCGGTCGATCACGGGGAACAAGGGCGCAGGCACCGACGCTCTGGTGTCGGCCGCGACCGTAGCCAGCTTGGTTCTGCGCGAGAACGTCGTCGCACTGACCGTCCTCTGGTTGCTCAACATCGGTGAGTATCTGCAGGAGTTGACCCTTCGGCGGACCCGACGCGCCATTGCCGACCTCCTCGGCGGGACTCAGGACACCGCATGGATACGGTTGGCCGACGGCAGTGAGATCTCCGTCGACACCGAGTCCTTGACCGTCGGCGACGAGGTCGTCGTGTACGACCACGTTGCATCCCCGGTCGACGGCATCGTCGTCGACGGTGAATCCATCGTCGATCAATCGGCCATCACCGGAGAAACGCTGCCCGTGTCCGTCGTTCCGGGCGCACGTATTCACGCCGGGTCGGTCGTGGTACGCGGACGCCTCGTCGTACGCGCCACTGCCGTCGGCAAGGACACCGCAATCGGCCGCATCATCTCGCGGGTGGAAGAAGCTCAGGAAGATCGAGCACCGATTCAAACCGTCGGCGAGAACTTCTCGCGGCGCTTCGTGCCGACGTCCTTCCTGCTCTCGGCTCTCACACTGATCGTCACACGGGATGTGCGGCGCGCCATGACAATGCTGCTCGTTGCGTGTCCCTGTGCAGTCGGTCTGTCCACACCCACCGCTATCAGTGCGGCCATCGGAAACGGTGCCCGCCGCGGCATCCTCATCAAGGGCGGGTCGCACCTCGAACTTGCCGGCCGCGTCGATGCTGTCGTGTTCGACAAGACCGGCACGCTCACAGTCGGCCGACCGGTGGTGACCAATGTAGTTGCCTTCGCCGACGATTGGCTCCCGGAACAGGTCCTGGCGTACGCCGCGAGCTCCGAGATCCACTCACGACATCCTTTGGCCGAAGCCGTCATTCGCTCCACCGAAGAGCGTCACATCGAAATTCCTCCACACGAAGAATGCGAGGTGCTCGTCGGACTGGGAATGAGGACATGGGCCGACGGACGGACCTTGCTTCTCGGAAGTCCGTCCCTGCTCAGGAGCGAGAACGTCGAGGTGTCCGAAGACGCCGCATCGTGGGTGAAGAAACTGCAGCGCCAGGCCGAAACGCCGCTTCTGCTTGCGGTCGACGGCACCCTCGTCGGGCTCATCAGTCTGCGCGACGAAGTCCGCCCCGAAGCGCTGAACGTGCTGGCTCGGCTGCGTGCAGACGGCGTCGAACGCATCATCATGCTGACCGGCGACCACCAGGACACCGCGGCTGCAGTCGCTGCGGAACTCGGTATCACCGAGTGGCGAGCAGAGGTCATGCCGGAGGACAAACTGACGGTCGTTCACGATCTTCAGCAGCAAGGTCACATCGTGGCAATGGTGGGAGACGGGACCAACGATGCGCCTGCACTGGCGGCCGCCGACATCGGCATCGCGATGGGTCTCGCCGGAACCGACGTTGCCGTGGAAACCGCCGATGTTGCACTGGCCAGCGACGATCTGAATCGCCTCCTGGACGTTCGTGACCTCGGTGGACACGCTGTCGACGTGATCCAGCAGAACTACGGCATGTCCATCGCGGTGAACGCGGTCGGATTGCTCGTCAGTGCTGCCGGCGGATTGTCGCCGGTCCTGGCTGCGATACTGCACAACGCATCGTCCGTCGCCGTCGTGGCCAACAGCTCCAGGCTGATCACCTACCGAATGGATCCACCGGGTCGACGGGCCGGGTAGCGCGCCCGGCCACCTGAACCTCACCGGCTGCCCGAACTGAGACCATCAGGGTGTCCGACCCTCGCGCAGCGTGCGTTGTGCGAGGGTGCGGAGCGCCCCGGTGATCGACGAATCACCCAGACGGCACGTCGTGTCGTCCACCGACACAGTCCATTCGAACGCGTCCCGACGCCTCGACGCGCTCCCGGATCGGTCTTCGGTGGACGTGAGCATCGGCCGTGCCTGTTCGACGAGTTCCTGCCACTCGCGCACCGATGCGTCGTCGTCCAGCACATCGGTGTCGATCTGTGCTCGGCGAGTGAGGCCGGCCACGCCACCTACACGAACGACTTCGATGAACATGCCACCGTCCTCACGTCTCAGACTCGACGCGTGGACGACTCCGCCGGTTCCTGCGCGTCCACGACCACTCCCACGGTAGCCCAACCTGCGGCAACGGCCCGGTGAACATCTGACTCGGCGCCGTAACGCGTGACTGCCGCAGACACCGTGGCTGCTGCGAAACCTTCGAAATCGACGGTCGACGGCAACGACGAATCGGTGGCGACGTCGAACCACACCTGCCCCGCCCTGTCCCACGCCGGTCCGCCGAGCGCCCTGGCTGCAGACGCGAATGCGCGGTTGGGGATGGATGAGTTGATGTGGACACCTCCGTTGTCCGCCGTGGTCTCGACGTACCCGTCCATGTCCTTCGGTTGAGGGTCTCGCCCGAGGATGTCGTCGTCGTAGGCCGTGCCAGGGTCGATCATCGACCGAAGCGCCCGTCCCTCGACCGCAGGGAGAAACAGACCCTCTCCCACGAGCCACGATGCAGTCTTCGCGTCCTGCTTCGACGAATACTGTTCCACGAGAACGCCGAACACGTCCGACAGAGACTCGTTGAGCGCGCCCGCTTGGCCGAAGTACTCGAGCGCGGAAGTGTACTGAGTGAAACCGTGCGTCAGTTCATGGGCGATGACGCTGAGCGAGGCAGTGAACCGGCCGAACACTTCGCCGTCCCCGTCTCCGAACACCATTCGCTCGCCATCCCAGAACGCGTTGTCGTAGTCGCGGTCGAAATGCACGGTGGCGGAGAGGGGGAGGCCCTTTCCGTCGAGACTCTCGTAGCCGTACACCTCCCGAAAGAAGGCGAACGTGGTGCCGAGGCCGTCGTAGGCCTCGTCGACCGAGACGTCCCCGGAGGCGGGCTCACCCTCGGACCTGACGAGGCGGCCGGGTAGCGCGTCACGGTTCTGCGCATCGTGGATCGACCGAACCGGACCCTCGGCAGCTGCGGCCGAGGAGGCGCGAACGGTGGACCGCAGGGGAGAACGTCCACGCGCGAGCTGACGGTCGATGGCGAGGGTGCGTGCCGCGCTCGACGACGCATGGTCTGCCACCACTCCCTGGCCGCGGCCGGACGACGCGCTCTCCGCGATCCGCTCCAGCAGGAACGGAGGTACGACCGTTCGCAGCTGCGAGGACGGGAAAGTGCCTGAGCCGGAGACGTTTCGGTTGAAGGGTGAACCGGAACCGGATTCCGAGTACGAGTTGGATTCGATTGCCACACGAGCACCTTCCAGTCGAGTTCCGTAGACACTAGACGACGGCTACGACATCGTGTGGTCGCGCGATCCGACGGTCGGGTTAGAGTCGAGGCCGACATCGAAGTGATCGCCGACACAGGTGAGCATCCAGGACTCGGGGGCAACAGTGGTGAACGGAACCGCCAAATCGACACGCACCGCCGATGCGATAGTCGTCGGGGGTGGACTGGCGGGCCTTGTTGCCGCAGCCGAATTGGTCGACAAGGGAAAACGGGTGATCCTGGTCGATCAGGAAAACGAAGCCAACCTGGGTGGGCAGGCATTCTGGTCGTTCGGCGGCCTCTTCTTCGTCGACAGCCCCGAGCAGCGGAGACTGGGAATCAAGGACTCCTACGACCTCGCTCTCCAGGACTGGATGGGTACTGCGGGTTTCGACAGAGAAGAGGATCTGTGGCCGCGACGGTGGGCGCAGGCGTACGTGGAGTTCGCCGCGGGCGAGAAGCGTAGCTGGCTACGACAGCGAGGGCTGAAGATATTCCCTCTCGTCGGCTGGGCCGAACGAGGTGGTTACGGGCCGGACGGTCACGGCAACTCCGTGCCGAGATTCCACATCACCTGGGGGACCGGTCCCGCTCTCGTCGACATGTTCGCCGCCACGGTGCGCGACGGCGCCGACCGCGGGTTGGTCGACTTCGCGTTCCGTCACCGCGTCGACGAGATTCTCGTGAGCGACGGTGTGGCGACCGGAGTCCGAGGATCGGTGTTGGAGCCGTCGGACGTCGCTCGAGGCGTTCCGTCGTCCCGCCTCGCCGTCGGCGAGTTCGAGTTCACTGCCGGGGCAGTCGTCGTGACGTCGGGCGGAATCGGCGCGAACTGGGATCTGGTCAAGAAGAACTGGCCCGCACGCCTCGGCACACCCCCGCAGCACATGCTGACGGGCGTTCCCGCGCACGTGGACGGTCGGATGCTCGAGATCAGCCGTCGAGCGGGAGCCAGCCTCATCAACTCCGACCGGATGTGGCACTACACCGAAGGCATCACCAACTACGACTCGGTGTGGCCGAACCACGGAATCAGGATTCTGCCCGGGCCGTCGTCGCTGTGGCTCGACGCGACCGGCAAGCAGCTCCCCGCGCCGCTCTTTCCCGGGTTCGACACGCTCGGCACCCTCGAACACATCGTCCGTACCGGATACGACTACTCGTGGTTCGTGCTCGATCAGAAGATCATCGAGAAGGAGTTCGGGCTTTCGGGCCAGGAGCAGAATCCCGACCTGACGGGCCGCAGCGTGCGCAAGCTGCTCGAGCGCATTCGGCCCGGTGCGCCCGGTCCCGTGGAAGCGTTCAAGCGTCGAGGAGAGGACTTCGTGGTCGCGGACTCGGTGCGTGAGCTGGTCGCGGGCATGAACAAGATCGGATCGGTCGATCTGGACGCCGACGCCGTCGAGGCCACACTGATCGCCCGAGACAGAGAAATGGTCAACGGGTTCAGCAAGGACCTGTCGGTGTCGGTCATTCATGCCGCACGCAAGTACAAGGGCGACAGAGTCGCCCGCATAGCCAGCCCGCACCGACTCCTCGATCCGGCGTCGGGCCCGTTGATCGCGGTCAAGCTGCACCTGCTCACGAGGAAAACCCTCGGTGGACTCGAAACCGACCTCGATTCACGGGTGTTGCGCACCGACGGAACGCCGTTCGACGGATTGTTCGCGGCCGGCGAGGTCGCCGGCTTCGGCGGCGGCGGAGTGCACGGCTACCGGTCGCTGGAAGGCACGTTCCTCGGCGGCTGCATCTTCTCGGGCCGTGCGGCCGGACGCGCCGCTGCACGATGACGCCGACCGTCCGCCCGCCCCGCGGCAGGACTGGAAGAACGGAGTTTCCGGCATCGAGTCCGGCGGTAGGGTAGTCACACTGGACAGCGGACGCGGTGGCAGCGGATCACCGTGGACAACAGCAGCGACGTCAGGAGAATCGATGCCGGATTTCAACGATCAGGTCGTTGCGGAGTTCCGTGCCAACCACGGTAAGGTCGGCGGCCCCTTCGAGGGGGCGCCGCTGCTGTTGTTGCACACCGTCGGCGCGAAATCCGGTGCGGACAGGCTCAGCCCGCTCATGTACCTTCCCGACGGTGATCGGTACGTCATCTTCGCTTCGAAGGCAGGGGCGGACACCAACCCGGCGTGGTACCACAACCTTCTCGCCAACCCCGCCGCACGAATCGAAGTGGGAGACGACACGATCGACGTCGTCGCCCGGGAGATCGAAGGCGACGAACGAGACGCCCTCTACCGGAAGCAGGCGGAGCTGTACTCGGGATTCGCCGACTACGAGAAGAAGACCACGCGCGTCATACCGGTGGTTGCGCTTTCGGCATCGTGATCGCACGTTCACCTGCACACGCGGTCGACAGCGGGAACGGAAGTAACCGGTGAGCACCGACAACGAGGGCGGAGTCCTGAGCGACCGCGTGCTCACGCTCCCCAACGCCCTGAGCGTGATCCGGCTGTTGCTGATTCCGCTGTTCCTTTATCTTCTGTTGGGTCCGCAATCCGACGGATGGGCTCTCGCCGTGCTGTTGGCCAGCGGTGCCACCGACTGGCTCGACGGCAAACTAGCCCGTGTTCTGGACCAATCGTCACGGCTCGGCGCGATGCTCGACCCGCTCGTCGACCGTCTCTCGGTCGTCACGGCCCTGGCTGCCTTCGTCGTGCGCGGGATCATTCCGTGGTGGGTCGCGGTGATCCTCGTCGGCCGGGATCTTGTGCTCGCGGGCACCATGTTCATCTATCGCCGGCGAGGTCTGCCGCCACCCGAGGTGATCTATCTGGGCAAAGCCGCCACCTTCGTCATCATGATCACGCTTCCGGTGCTGCTCGCGTCGACGGGTGAGTCCCCAGTCGCGGATCTGCTGTGGCCCGTCGGCACGGCGTTGCTCGTCTGGGGGACCGCGCTGTACGTGTGGACCGGCGGTCTGTACCTGTACAAAGCATCCTTGGTCGCACGGCACACCGCACCGCCCTCGCGTGAGGAAACACGAAGTGCGTGAACCGGTTTCTCGAAACCCAGTTCCGTCGCTGCTTCGCTCGTTGATGTCCGAGCATCTCGACCCCGGCTACGCCGCAGCATCGGCGTCCAGGCGGGGGACGCCACGCGGCGGCAAGGACATCGCGATGCTGGTGCTCGGCGCCGTGCTGGTCGGGTGCGTGTTCGGCATCGCACTGTCCCAGGTCTTCGACACCTCGGGTGGCGAGTCCCGGCAGGACACCCTTCACCGCGTCCGAGACGCAGAATCGCGAGCCGCAGAACTCGATTCGACACGACAGGACCTCAGCGCTCAGGTCGACCGCGCGCGCGACGACGCACTCAGGAACGACGATCGCGGCACAGCGCTTCTCACGGATCTGCGCGCGCTCGAAGTAGCCGCAGGCGCCGACAGTGCGACCGGACCGGGAATCGTGGTGACCGTAGCCGAGCCGCCCGCACCGTCGGACTTGTCCGACGTGTCGGTTCCTGTCCGAGGCTCATCTGATTCGGCCGTGCTGGACCGAGACCTCCAGACAGTGGTGAATTCGCTGTGGGTCAGCGGCGCCGAGGCGATCGCGGTCGACGACGTCAGGGTCGGTCCGGGAGTCACGATCCGCCAAGCCGGAGGCGCAATGCTCGTGGACAACCGGCCGGTGTTCTCTCCCTACACCGTGACCGCGATCGGATCGCCGACGCGCCTGGAAGCGCAGTTCTCGGTCAGTGACGCTTACCTGCGCATGGCAGGGCTTGCGCAGCTCTATCGAATCGGCTTCGCGACGGAGGCCTCGGACTCTCTGAGCGTGCCACCCGCGGCCGTACGCGCAGTCACCACAGCAGGACAGGACGAAGGACGTTGAGCGAACACCAGCATCACGCGGCGGCCGACCGTACGGTCGACGGGAACGATCGGAGACCGTCGGGCCGAGGATCCGGACTTCTCGTGTTGGCGGGCGTCGCGATGATCGTGGGCATCGTCATCGGATCGGTGTCCGGACCGGAGGTCCCCGTCGGCGTCGCACCCTACCTTCCGATCGCGGTCGTTGCCGCACTCGATGCGGTGTTCGGCGGTGTACGTGCGTTTCTCGACGGCATCTTCGACGCCAAGGTCTTCGTCGTGTCCTTCGTGTTCAACGTCCTCGTCGCGGGACTGATCGTCTGGCTCGGTGACCAGTTGGGCGTGGGCACTCAACTGTCGACTGCCATCGTCGTCGTCCTGGGCATCAGGATCTTCGGCAACGCCGCAGCTCTCCGTCGGCGACTGTTCGGTGCGTGAGCGAGCGAATGAACACACGGTCCGCACAGCCTTCCGACGGACGGCACAGATTCCGACGGAAGGGCTCGTCCCGCGGGTTCGGCGCCCTCGCTGTTCTGTTGATGGCTGTTCTGGGATTCGGCATCGTGGTGCAGGTCAGGGAAACAGGCAGCGGTGATGCACTCGATGCTGCCCGTCCGGCGGACCTCCTGGTCGTCCTCGACAACGTCGGGAGGCGAGAGGCCGCGCTGCGCAGCGAAATCGCCGAGTTGCAGACCACGCTGTCTGCGCTTCGGCAGTCAGACGGTGGATCGGGCGCTGCCCTCGCCGAGGCGCAGGACCGGCTTGCGTCGTTGTCCATTCAGGTCGGCACCGTTGCCGCCGCCGGGCCGGGCGTCACCGTCACCGTGACGGATCCGGACAAGGGGGTCGGATCCGACGTTCTGCTCGACGCGCTGCAGGAACTGCGGGCCGCGGGAGCGGAAGCCGTGCAGCTCTCCGGTGGCGGACAGCCGCCCATCCGCATCGGAGTCGACTCGTGGATCGCGGGAAGGCCGGGTGATGTGATCGTCGACGGCCGACCCACGTCCGCGCCGTTCGTGTTCTCCGCCATCGGCGACCCGGCGACACTGGCCGCAGCGCTCGACATTCCCGGTGGCGTCGTGGACACGGTGTCTCGCTTCGGCGGACAGTGCGGCATAGCTCAGTCTCAGCAGGTGACTGTCTCCGCCTTGCGGGATCTGCGGTCACCTCAATACTCTCAGCCCGGAAACTAGTGTGGACGTCGGTGCACGAGCACCTGCCCTCCTCGAAAGGACAGCCGAACAGTGACCGACACCGAGCCCTCGGGCGACTTGCTCTACACCCCCGAACACGAATGGGTTCAGCGGATCAGCCCCACCGCCGTACGGATCGGAATCACCGATTACGCGCAGGAACAGCTCGGTGACGTGGTGTTCGTTCAGCTGCCGTCGATCGGGGACGAGGTGACGGCCGGAACGTCGCTCGGAGAGGTCGAATCGACCAAGAGTGTGTCCGACGTGTTCTCGCCCCTCACCGCGAAAGTCATTGCCGTGAACGCAGATCTGGACACGTCCCCGGAGAAGGTGAATTCGGGTCCGTACTCGGACGGGTGGCTCGTGGAGCTCGAGACGGAGACATCGGAGGCTTTGGACGCGTCGCTGTCTCAGATGCTCGATGCCGCCGGATATGCTGGAATTACGGCTGAGTAACCGCACGCGAACGCAGCGTGAGCAACCGTATGCACCCGCACGGGCGGGCAAGGTACGGTTTGTGTAGCTGCACGCGTGGTTGCCGTGGCGAGTCCGCTGCGCCGTGGGGGCCTGTAGACCCTTCCGGGGCAACCGTGGGTTGCCAATCGGGTGAGGCGACGTAGGTCCGCAAGAAGTACAGAACGTGCAAGTTGGTTACTGCGTAACTCGGGTGCAATCGACCCGGGCGATCGGACTGAGAAGGAGAAACGGTGAGCGAGAACGACAACGACGGCATCTACGGAGAGTCGCCGGCGGAAACCACTTCGGTTTTTCGTGCAGACTTCCTCCAGGAGCTGGACAACTCGGCGACCAGCCAGAGCTCCGAGGCTCCGGTGTCGGGCGTGGAAGGCTTGCCGGTCGGTTCGGCTCTTCTCGTCGTCAAGCGTGGACCCAATGCCGGGTCGAGGTTCCTGCTCGATCAGCCGACGACGTCGGCCGGACGCCACCCCGACAGCGACATCTTCCTCGACGACGTCACCGTGTCTCGTCGCCACGCCGAGTTCCGCCAGGAAGAGGACTCCTTCCAGGTCGTCGACGTCGGCAGCCTGAACGGCACCTACGTCAACCGCGAGCCTGTCGATTCGGCAGTCCTCGCCAACGGTGACGAGGTCCAGATCGGCAAGTTCCGTCTCGTGTTCCTCACCGGCCCACGTGCGGGTGCCGATGCACCTGCAGGCGATTCGTCGGCAGGTGCAGGCAGCCAGTGACCGCCGTCGGGCAGCAGTCTCCCGGGGGGATGTCGATAGGCTCCGTCCTGGATCGACTTCGGCCCGACTTCCCCGATGTCACGATCTCCAAGATCAGGTTTCTCGAGGCCGAGGGCCTGATTTCTCCGGAGCGCACGCCATCGGGATACCGGCGCTTCTCTGTTGCGGACTGCGAGCGTCTTCGGTACGTACTCACCGCACAACGAGATCAGTACCTGCCGCTCAAGGTGATCAAGGAGCAGCTGGAGGCGATCGACAGCGGAGTGGCACGCGTCGAGAGCGCTGAGCCCGCACCGCGCAAGCCGCGAACCCTGTCGATCGCTCCGGGCGAAGTGTCTCCCGAGGAGTTCCTCGTCGACCGGGAAGTACGTGTGTCCAAGGTGGACCTGCTCGAACGGGCGGGAATCGACGACACTTTTCTGACGGAGTTACTGCGCGCAGGGCTCGTGGTTCCTGGCCAGGCCGGGTTCTACGACGAGGGCGCCGTGATTCTGGCTCGAACAGCACACGCGATGTCGCGCTTCGGTCTGGAGGTGCGGCATCTGCGTGCGTTCAAGCTGGCAGCCGACCGCGAGGCGGGACTGGTTGCTCAGATCGCAGGTCCCGTCGCCAAGGGGCGGGATGCCGGTGCACGTGATCGCGCGGAAGAAATGATCCGCGAATTGGCCGCGCTGTCGTTGACTCTGCACACCTGCCTGGTCAAAGCAGCGGTGCGCGGCGCGCTGGACAAATGACCTGACGCAGAACCGATGGTGGCGCCGCATGGTCATCGATTCCAATAGAATCGGCTGTAGTCGGGTCGAGACACAGCCGGGGCCGAATCTTCAAGCGCATGTGGGAGGCAATCGCCATGAGTGAAATGCGTGTAGTCGGTATTCGCGTGGAGCAGCCGCAGAACCAACCTGTGCTTCTGCTCCGTGAGTCCGACGGTGAGCGTTACCTGCCCATCTGGATCGGGCAGACCGAGGCCGCGGCGATCGCGCTGGAACAGCAGGGGGTTCAGCCTGCTCGTCCATTGACGCACGATCTGATCAAGGAGCTGATCGGTGCCCTGGGGCATCGCCTGAAGGAAGTGCGAATCGTCGATCTGCAAGAGGGGACCTTCTACGCGGATCTCGTGTTCGACAAGGACATCCGTGTGTCGGCACGTCCGTCGGATTCGGTCGCGATCGCCCTCCGAGTCGGCGTGCCGATCATCGCCGAGGAACCGGTTCTGGCGGAAGCCGGTCTGCTCATGCCGGACGAGCGTGAGGACGAGGTGGAGAAGTTCAAGGAATTCCTCGAGTCCGTCTCGCCCGACGACTTCAAGGCTACGGACGGCTGACAGCCTCGACTTGGTAACGGAAGAGTCTCAACCTCAACTTTAGGTTCAGGTTTACGGCGCGTTGCGTTGACCTTGCCTCGGTGGACCCATAGCGTTCCCGTCGTGAGGTAAGCAGTCCTCGATCGTATGTCGCTCGTCCCTACCTGGGCGTAGTCTGGCTTACGAACGCGGAGTGGAACTTCACGCGAGAACACCGCCGGGACCCGTCCCGGTCGGCCTGGGCCAACCGGGACGTACGCAGTGTCGAGACATCCGAAGAGGGAGCAGTCAGTGGGAGATCAGCCGCAGGATCGCCTCGTGCGAGATCAGCCGCAGGATCGTCAGGTGTCGGAGTCCGCTGTGTCGGAAACGATTGCGCCGCAGGTCCCCGCCACCCCCGACGGGTCCGTGAACACCACCCCTTCCGAATCGACTCGACCGGAGCCGTCCAGCGCGCCCGCCCGCGAGTTCCAACCAGGGCTGTTTCCGGACGATTCGGTACCGGACGAGCTGGTCGGATACCGAGTGCCGAGCGCATGCCAGATCGCGGGCATCACCTACCGCCAACTGGATTACTGGGCACGCACCGGATTGGTCGTACCCTCGATCCGGAGTGCTGCGGGATCGGGCAGCCAACGCCTGTACTCCTTCAAGGACATGTTGGTCCTGAAGATCGTCAAGCGCCTGCTCGACACCGGAATTTCACTTCAGAACATCCGAGTCGCGGTCGACCACCTGCGTCAACGCGGTGTGGGCGACCTGGCCAACATCACCCTGTTCTCCGACGGCACCACCGTCTACGAATGCACGTCCGCCGAAGAGGTCGTCGACCTGCTACAAGGCGGTCAGGGAGTATTCGGCATCGCAGTCAACGGCGCGATGCGTGAACTGACCGGCCTGATAGCCGACTTCCCTGCAGAACGAGCCGACGGCGGAGAATCCGAGCCCAGTCCGGAAGACGAATTGGCGTCACGCCGCAAGAGTCGCGCAAATCGAAAGACCGGCTAGGATCGAGACCGTCGCGCTCGCGCGGGAGAGTTCCGGGGCAGCCAGTTCCGGACGCCGAAGGAGCAATACCTCCCCGTCAATCTCTCAGGCACACGGACCGTGTGAGCTTGGACGTCTCTGGAAAGTGGTGGGATCACCCACCCGCCCAAGGGGAAAGCACCTCCGAGCATCGCGTGCGCGGAGCGCGAATCTCTCAGGCGCTCGCCCCGGGTGAGCATGCGACAGAGGGGGAGGATCGGCCGCGCAGTGCGCGTGGTCACTCCACCCGTCAGCATGCATCCACCGGAGCGTCTCATGACCGAACAGAGTTCTCGCCCGTCGTTTTCCGACCGACATATCGGACCGGACGGTGCGGCACTGTCCCGAATACTCGACGTCGTCGCCGCCGGATCGCTCGACGAACTCGCAGAGCGCGCGGTGCCTGCCTCGATTCTCGATGGGTCCGTCGACGGCATTGCCGCCGGACTCGCCGGACTCCCACTTCCACTCGGCGAACACGAAGCGCTGGCCGAACTCGCGGCCCTCGCCGCACGGAACGTGGTCGCCACGTCGATGATCGGTCTCGGCTATTACGACACCCTGACACCGCCGGTCCTGACTCGGAACATCCTCGAGAACCCCGCGTGGTACACGGCGTACACCCCGTATCAACCGGAGATCAGCCAAGGCAGGCTCGAAGCGCTCCTCAACTTCCAGACGATGGTGTCCGACCTGACCGGAATGGACGTGGCCGGTGCGTCGATGCTCGACGAGGCCACGGCCGCCGCCGAGGCCATGACGTTGCTCAGGCGCGCCAACCGGGGCTCGACGTCCCCGCGGTTCGTGGTGGACGACGATGTCTTCCCGCAGACCTGGGCAGTCCTCGAGACGCGCGCGGAGCCCCTCGGTATCGAGCTCGTGCGGCACGACGTCACCGGCGGACTTCCCGACGGAGAGTTCTTCGGCGTCCTCGTTCAGTTCCCGGGCGCATCCGGAGCCGTCGTCGACCACTCCGCCATGATCGACGACGCACACACCCGTGGTGCCCTGGTGGCCGTCGGAGCCGATTTGTTGGCGCTCACCCTGCTCACGTCCCCGGGCGACATGGGAGCGGACGCATGTTTCGGCACCACCCAACGATTCGGTGTCCCGATGGGATTCGGTGGACCGCACGCCGGTTACCTCGCCGTACGGAACGGCCACGCACGTCAGCTTCCGGGACGGCTCGTCGGCGTGTCGGTGGATGCCGACGGCAACCTCGCGTACCGACTGGCGTTGCAGACCCGCGAACAGCACATTCGACGCGAGAAGGCGACCAGCAACATCTGCACCGCGCAGGTCCTTCTCGCGATCGTGGCCGCCATGTACGCCGCGTATCACGGAAGTTCGGGACTCCGCGACATCGCTCGCCGAGTCAACGCCCACGCTGTCGCGCTGGCCGACGGGCTCGCAGCGTCGAACATCTCCGTCGAATCCGCGTCGTTCTTCGACACGATCACCGCGCTCGTGCCGGGTCGAGCTCGGAGCGTCGTCGAGTCAGCGCAGCGCTCTGGTATCAACCTGCTCACGGTCGACGACGACCGTGTCTCGATCGCATGCGACGAAGCGACCACCACCGACATCGTCGAGCAGGTACTGGCCGCGTTCGACGCCGCGCCGAGCGCGGACTCCGCACGTTCGTCGTTGCCCGACTCGCTGATTCGAACGTCCGAATTCCTCACCCACCCTGCGTTCACCCGGCACCGAACCGAGACGTCGATGCTTCGATACCTTCGGATGCTGGCGGACAAGGACATCGCCCTCGACCGCAGCATGATTCCACTCGGGTCGTGCACGATGAAGCTCAACGCGACAGCCGAGATGGAATCCATCACCTGGCCCGGATTCGCCCGGCTGCATCCGTTCGCACCCGACAGCGACACCGAAGGAATCCGCGCCGTCATAGCGGACGTCGAGAAGTGGCTGGTCGACATCACCGGCTACGACGCGGTGAGCCTGCAACCGAATGCGGGAAGTCAGGGCGAATACGCCGGCCTTCACGCGATTCGTGACTATCACCTCGGCCGCGGTGATTCTCACCGCGATATCTGCCTCATCCCGTCGAGTGCGCACGGCACCAACGCGGCATCGGCGGTCATGGCAGGTATGAAGGTCGTCGTCGTCACGTGCCGCGCCAACGGCGACGTGGATGTCGACGACCTGCGCGCCAAGATCGGCGAGCACGCGGATTCCCTCGCCGCGATCATGATCACCTACCCGTCGACTCACGGCGTGTACGAGCACGACATTGACGAGATATGCGCTGCTGTGCACGACGCGGGAGGTCAGGTGTACGTCGACGGCGCGAACCTGAACGCACTCGTCGGACTCGCACGTCCCGGGAGGTTCGGCGGCGACGTCAGCCACCTCAACCTGCACAAGACCTTCTGCATCCCGCACGGCGGAGGAGGACCGGGAGTCGGTCCGGTCGCCGTGCGATCGCATCTCGCACCGTATCTGCCGGGGCACCCGCTCCGACCGGAACTGGGCAGCGGAGCGACGATCTCGGCCGCGCCGTTCGGAAGCGCGTCCATTCTGTCGATCACGTGGGCGTACGTGCGGATGATGGGCGCCGAGGGTCTACGACGCGCCACCCTCACCGCGATCGCGTCGGCCAACTACATCGCCCGACGCCTCGACGAGTACTTCCCCGTTCTGTACACGGGAGAGAACGGGATGGTTGCGCACGAGTGCATTCTCGATCTCCGCGGGCTGACGAAGGCGACGGGCGTGACCGTGGACGACGTAGCGAAAAGGCTGGCCGACTACGGATTCCACGCTCCGACCATGAGCTTTCCCGTGGCGGGAACCTTGATGGTCGAGCCGACGGAAAGCGAGGATCTGGACGAGATCGACGCATTCTGCGATGCCATGATCGCAATTCGCGGCGAGATCGATCGGGTCGGTTCGGGGGAGTGGCCGTCGACGGACAACCCGTTGCGCGGCGCTCCCCACACGGCTCGGTGCCTGGTCGGGGAATGGACTCACCCGTACACACGCGAAGAAGCCGCGTATCCGTGGGAAGCCAACGCGAAGAGAGGATCGATCGCTGCGGGACGGGCCAAGGTGTGGCCTGCAGTACGCCGCATCGACGGCGCCCACGGCGATCGCAACCTGGTGTGCTCGTGCCCGCCGATCGCGGACCTCGAGTGGAGCCCCCGGAGCGACTCGGCGTCGCCTCGGGGTTAGCTGGACGTCAGGTTCAGCATCGCGATCTCGGGCGGTGCTGCAACCCTGACGGGCGGACCCCAGGCGCCGGCCCCACGCGTGGTGTAGAGCGTGGTGTCACCGACACGATCGAGGCCTTCGACGCTCGGCTGCTGCAACGGGACGAGATACCGCAGTGGCCAGATCTGTCCGGCATGCGTGTGACCGGAGACCTGGAAGTCCACCCCCATGTCCGATGCCTCGAACGCCTGCAGCGGCTGATGTGCCAACAGCAACACGAACCGAGACGCATCCCTCCCGTCCAGGGCAGCACCGAGATCGGGTTCGTACGGCGCCGGTGCGGTTGCGTCGTTGATGCCGGCGATGTCGATGGAGGCACCGGACTTGCTGATCGTCTCGTGTTCGTTCCTCAGAACGGTCACACCCAGCGTCTCCCACAGGTCCAACCATTTCCCACCGTCGTCCGCATAGAACTCGTGATTACCGCTCACGGCGAACACTCCGAGGGGAGCGTCGAGCTGCTGCAGCGGAGCGAGGTCTGTTCCGACGAGGTCGACGGTGCCGTCGATCAGATCGCCGTCCAGGATCACGAGTTCGGGCGACTGTGCATTGACGTCGTCCACCACGCGTTGAACGAAGCCGGCTCCACGGGCCGGTCCGACGTGAAGATCGGACACCAGAGCCACGCGCGTACCGTCGAATTCGGAGGGCAACCGATCGAGCGCGACGCGAGTGTCGGTCACCTTCGGGAGTGCAGCCTCGACGAGGCCGTACCCGACGGCCACCACAGCGACGGACGCCGCGATCGCGGAGCCGATTCTGTGAATGCGTAGCCGAAGCGCGCGCGACTCACGACGGCGTGCCGCCGACACGATGCGTACAAGGAGGGTGACGACGCCGACCAGCACTGTGCCCAGCACCAGGTACAGCACCACAGCGAGCCAACTGAGACCGACGAACGCCGGAACTCGCGCCCATGCCGGATCGAAGACCTCGCCCGATCCGATGCCGACCAGAGCCAGTAGCCACATGACGACCAGCACAGTGTCCGCTGCAGTGGAGTACGGACGACGAAGCTTGGTGGCCCGAATGTAGCGAAAATGGAGCACGAGACCGATGACGGCAAGGAACGTGCCGAAGGCAAGAAGGCGAATCATGTTTCAGTACAGCAACTTTCGAAGAAGGTCGGGGAGTTCCTCACCGTCCGACGACGCAACGGTGTTGAACGAGCCGCCCGTGGCATCGGACACTGACTGCAACGTCGAACTGTCCGGATTGGTTCCGATCGCGACGACATCGACTGCCACCGGACGCTCCGGATCGATCAGATCCGACACCATCTCCAGGAATCGACTCGCCGAGATGGTCGGATCGTCGTTCGGACCGTCGGTGATGAGGACGACGCTGTTCGGCTTGCCGGGGACGTACGTCGACAGAGCGTCGAGATAGGCGGCGAGCACCGACTCGTACGTCGACGTCGCAGTGGCGGGTCGAACCGCCGCGGCCTCGGCCAACAGACGTTCCCGACGAGTCTCGCTACCCAGGACTTCCTCGACCGGGCCGGTCGGCACAAGGGTTCGGAACGCGCGTGTGCCGTCCAAATCCTTGCTGTAGATCCACAACCCCAATTCGGTGGCATCCATGACCGAGTCGAACTGGCGATCCAATGCTGCAACTGTGTTCTGCAACCGAGTCTCCGAACCCTCCGCCGTGTCCATCGACCCGGATGCGTCGAGAAGTGTCGTCACTCGCCGAGGTGTAGCAGGCTCGAGAACTGCATCGACAAGCGTTCGGCCGAACTCGGTGTTCTGCGGTGGCAGCGACACCGGCGACCGAGCGGCAACATCGAACCCCGCGTCGGAGAACACCGAAGTGTTGTCCGGCCCGGACATGAAGTCGACGAACTGTGCTGCGGCGCGGCTCGCCGTGTCGTCCGTCCACGCTCCGGCCAGCACCACGGCCGGGTGGTCGAACACGGGCCCGTCACCTCGCGGAGTGAAAGCCGTGACACCACTCTGGGACGACGCGGTGAGTTGCCTCGCAGACACCGGAACAGTGTGCGCGTCGGCTGTCGGTGAAGTGTCGGCGCTCAGCCGGGCAAGTGCCGAATCGGTCGAATCGCTCGTCGTGGAGGGCGTTCCGAGATCGGTGGTCGCGAGCGCGGACATCGCGGAGACAGTGGGCGCGCTTCGGGCGACGTCCGCACTGGCAACGCCCGATTCGTCGTACACGGAGGAGTCGTAGGTGGTTGCCGCTACCGCTCGCAGCGCGGCCGTCGACGCATCGGATTCCGGCCCGAGGGGAAGGAGAAGGCGAAGCCCGCCCCACCCGGGAAGTCCGATCGCGTCGAGCCCGTCGGGTGCCGCCTGCAGGCGAGGAATATCGGCCCACCCGATGTCCGCGGCCTCCAGCGCATCGGCTACAGCGATCGGTGCAGCCAGGACAACCGGTGACGACGCGACAGAACGAGGCGTGCCGTTCACAGCGCCGGCCGGTAGATCGGCAACGGAATCCGACGACCGCGGGATCCACAACGCCGGTTGCGGACCCAACGCAGCAGCGTCCCACGCGCTTTCGCCCGCAGCCAGGGCAGGTCCCACCACAGCGGAATCGTGAGTGGACACCTCGAGCGACACGCAGTGATCGCGTACCACAGGAGAACTGTCGGTGAACGCCGCCGCCAACTGTGTCACCTGCGACGAGATGTCCGGGTCGACGACGATCGGCACCACCGCCGGACCTTCGACACAGGTATCGGCCGCTTCCGTGCCCTGATCGGCAATACGGTCGCGGAGTTGGAACCAACCGAACACAGCGAGCACCACCACGAGGATGGTGCCCGCCGCGACGACGGGTCCCTTGCTCACTCCACGGGATCCGCCGGAGGTTCGATGTTCGCCCACGACAAGAGGTTACTTGTCGCGCCCCAAGTGACCGCACAGTGTCATCCGGTCACTCCGCGGGCTCCGCTCCTGTAACTGCCCGGTCACTCCGCGGGCTCGTCAGCGTGTTGCTGCTTTGTACTCGCGGCGGCGGCGGTGCAGGATCGGTTCGGTGTAGCCGTTGGGCTGGCTGGTGCCCTGCAAGATCAGGTCACTGGCCGCTTGGAAGGCGATGTTCGACTCGAAATCCGGCGCGAGGTTCTTGTACGTCGGGTCCGATGCGTTCTGTCGGTCCACCACCGGCGCCATCCGCTCGAGCGAGGCACGCACTTGATCTTCGGTGACGATGCCGTGCCGCAACCAGTTCGCCAGGAACTGACTCGAGATACGCAGTGTCGCCCGATCTTCCATCAACGCGATGTCATTGATGTCGGGAACCTTCGAACATCCCACACCGTGATCGATCCACCGCACCACATACCCGAGGATCGACTGGGCATTGTTGTCGAGCTCGCGTTGCTTCTGCTCCTCGGACCAGTCGGTCGCAGGTGCCAACGGAATCTCGAGGATCTCCTCGACAGTGGCGCGCTTGGACTTCGCGATCTCTTCCTGACGGGCGAACACATCGACCTTGTGATAGTGCAAGGCGTGCAACGTCGCTGCCGTCGGCGAGGGCACCCACGCAGTGTTGGCACCGGACTGTGGATGCCCGATCTTCTGCTCGAGCATGTCGTGCATCAGATCCGGCATCGCCCACATGCCCTTGCCGATCTGCGCTTTGCCTTCCAGCCCGGCAGCCAAGCCGGTGTCGACATTGAAGTCCTCGTACGCCTTGATCCAGCCCTGGGCCTTCATCTCACCCTTCGGCACGACCGGTCCGGCCTCCATCGAGGTGTGGATCTCATCGCCCGTCCGGTCGAGGAAGCCGGTGTTGATGAACACCACACGTTCCTTCGCAGCCTCGATCGCGGCCTTCAAGTTGACCGTGGTGCGGCGTTCCTCGTCCATGATGCCGACCTTGAGGGTGTTGACCGGCAACCCGAGAACCTGCTCCACCCGGCCGAACAGTTCCGCAGTGAACGCGACCTCGTCGGGACCGTGCATCTTCGGCTTGACGATGTACAACGATCCGGTGCGGCTGTTCTTCAGGACATTGTCCGCACCGAGGGAATGCAGACCCGCGAGCGAGGTGAACAGGGCATCGAGGATGCCCTCGGGGACCTCGTTGCCGTCGGCGTCGAGGATCGCATCGGAGGTCATCAGGTGCCCGACGTTGCGGACGAACAGCAGCGACCGACCGTGCAGGATGAGCTCACCGCCGTCACCTGCACTGCCGTCGACCGCCGTGTAGCTGCGGTCCTGGTTCAAGCTGCGGGTGAAGGTCTTGCCGCCCTTGGAGACCTCTTCGGTGAGATCGCCGCGCATCAAACCGAGCCAGTTGCGGTAGCCGAGAACCTTGTCGTCGGCATCGACCGCCGCGACCGAATCCTCGAAGTCCATGATCGTGGTCACCGCGGATTCGAGGAGGACATCCTTGACGCCTGCGGCGTCGGTCGCGCCGATCGGAGACTGCGGGTCGATCTGGATCTCGAAGTGCAACCCGTTGTGCACGAGAAGAATCGCCGTCGGCGCATTCGGTGCGCCCTGGTATCCGAGCAGCTGCGCCGGGTCTGCCAAACCGACTGTGGATCCGTCGGCGAGGGTGACCGTCAACGATGCGGCCCCGGTAGCGGAGGTGTCGACAACGTACTTGGTGGTGCCGACGTGTGAACCGGAGGACAGGGGAGCAGCCTCGTCGAGGAACTCGCGGGCGAAGGCGATGACCTTGTCGCCGCGGACCTTGTTGTAGCTGGTGCCCTTCTCCGCGCCGCCGTCCTCCGGGATGGCGTCGGTGCCGTACAGGGCGTCGTAGAGCGATCCCCAGCGTGCGTTGGAGGCGTTGATCGCGAAGCGGGCGTTGAGAACCGGGACCACGAGTTGCGGGCCCGCGGTGGAGGTGATCTCGGTGTCGACACCGGAGGTGGTGATGTGGAAGTCCGCGGGCTCATCGACCAGGTACCCGATTTCCTTCAAGAACGCCGTGTATGCGCTCCTGTCGTAATTCGGTCCGGCGTGCTCACCGTGCCACGCATCGACCTTGCCCTGGATTTCGTCACGAACACCCAGCAGGGCCTTGTTCTTCGGGGCCAGATCCGTGATCACGGCCTCCACGCCGCTCCAGAACTTCTCCGAATCCACACCGGTGCCCGGAAGCGCTTCGTTCTGCACGAAGTCGTACAAAACCTGGGCAACCTGAAGACCACCAACAGAAACACGATCGGTCATGAATCCCTCGCTCTTTCCGGTCAAAACGCGCACAAGGCGCCTCGGCGACAACTCCGCCTATGTTACTCGGCGGTAGCTCGGGCGGTGGCACCGCCGCTCACCAGTAGATTCTGGCATCGGCGGATAAGTTCCGAGCGGAGAGGGGCAGCCCTGTCCATCAGTCGAGTCTGCGCACGCACGTACTCCGCTCGTCCTGACGGGGTTTCGATCTCGATGGCGTCGACGCCGTAATCCGACAGATCGTAGGGACTTGCACGCATATCGACGGTTCGTGCGTCCAGTGCGAGCTCGAAGCAGTCCGTGACCAGGGCCGAGTCCACGAGGGGTGACAGCTTGTAGCTCCACTTGTACAGATCCATGCTGGCGTGGACGCACCCCGGCTGTTCACGGTCCACTCTGCCGCTCGGCTCGAGGCGCAACATGTTGCGAGGTACCGCGTCGTCGGTGAAGAAGCGAAAAGCGTCGTAATGCGTGCACCGAAGGTTCATTTTCTCCACGACGCTGTCGGTACCCGCGTGACCGAGGCGCAGTGGAACCGTTCCGTGCCGGAGGGCGGCTTCGCCGCCCCGGTAGACCATCGCCCACTCGTGCAGGCCGAAACACCCCAGGTTCGGTGGGCGAGTAGTCGTCGCGGACAGAAGGCCGTGCGTGAACTCGACCGCGGACAGCCTGCGCTCGAGCAGTGACTCGCGTACCCGATAGCCTCCGCTCGGCGCCGGTTCGTAGGCTGCGAACTGGGCATATTCGTCGGCTCTCGGCCCGGTCAGCGTGACGCCGTAACCGGGACTCCATCGCTTCAGGTGTCCCGGCTTGAAGCTATAGTACGTGAACAGAAAGTCGAGGACCGGGTGGTACGCACCCTCCGCGCGCTGCACCAGATAATCGCCGATCAGGTGCTCGACGCGCGCGAAATGCATCTCCCTCGACGCCGTCCACTCCGCCTCTCGCAACTCCGATGTCATGGTCGCCGAAGGACTCCACCGGGGGCAGGACCCGCGATCCGGTGTGTGCCGTCTCGAACGGTACCGACGAACTCCTCGACCAAATCCTCCAGTGCGACGATCCCGATGGTCGAGCCAGTCGAATCGTGCACGACACCCAAGTGGCTACGCGTCCGCCGCAGACGCGTCAGCGCATCGTCGAGCGTCGTGTCCGACGAGACCACAGGTAGGGGGCGCACCTCGGAACGCGGAATCACCGACTCGGGGCCTGCCGCGTCGTCGACCATGTATTCCAGAACGTCCTTCAGGTGCAGGTATCCCACCAGCGAACCGTCGGGAGCCTGCACCGGATACCGCGAGAATCCCGTAGCGGTCACTGCTTCCTCCACGGAACCGAGCGTCGGTCCGGCTGCCCTGTCCGATACCGCGAGACGCACACTACGTACCTGCGCAGACGGAATGAGAACATCCGCGACGGTCCGGCCCGACGTGTCCAGAGCCTGCGTCAGACGCCGATGCTCTTCTTCGTCGATGAGACCTTCCGATCGCGACTCGCCGATCATCTGCGACAACTCGTCCGCGGAGACCGAGGAATCGAGCTCGTCCTTGGGCTCGATCCTCAGCGCACGCAGCGTCAGGTTGGCGCACACGTTGTAGAACGAGATCAACGGCTTGGCCAACTTGATGAACATGAGATGGATCGGCACCAGAATCATCGCAGTCCGCTCCGGACCAGCAATGGCGATGTTCTTCGGAACCATCTCACCGATGAGAATGTGCAACACCACCACGAGACCGAGCGCGATGGTGAACGAGATGGGATGAAGGAAGGCGTCGGGAATGCCGACCCAGTCCATCGGTTTCTCGAACAGGTGCGCAACCGCCGGCTCACCCACCCTACCCAGCAGAATCGAGCAGATGGTGATGCCGAGCTGGGCGGCAGCCAACATCAGCGACAGGTTCTGGCCCGCCTCGATGACCGACTTCGCCCGTTTCTTGCCCTGTGCGAGAAGGGATTCCAGACGATCGCGGCGCGCCGAGATCAGCGAGAACTCGGCACCGACGAAGAACGCATTGCCGGCGAGCAGAAAGACGGCGAGCAGAACAGCCAATACGTCACCCACGGATTCTCGCCTCCTTGCCCACCGTCGCGATACGTTCGGCGTCTACCGGCTGGAGCAGAATTCGGTCGATACGCCGACCGTCCATGCGCGTGACCTTCGCGATCCAACCACCGTCCGACTCCGACGGCTCCTCGAACGGACCAGCAGGAAGGACGGTGGTGTCTCCCTCGGTGGGGATCCGCCCGAGTCGGGTCAGTACGAGTCCGCCGATGGTCTCGTACTCCCCTTCAGGGGCTCGATAACCGGTGGCCGTAGCTACCTCGTCGATGCGCAGCAGCCCGGAACAGATCCAACTGTCACCCACCCGCTGCACGTCGACTTCCGGTTCGTCGTGCTCGTCGCGGACGTCTCCGACGATTTCCTCGATGAGGTCTTCCATCGTCACCATCCCGGCGGTTCCGCCGTACTCGTCGACGACCAGGGCAACCTGCATTCCGTCCGCCCGCACCCGTTCCATCACGGTGTCCCCGTCGAGACTCGAGGGCACGACCGGCACGTCCTGAGCCAGGTCGGCGAGTCGGGTAGTGCGGCGGTGTGCGCTCCCGACAGCGAATGCATGCTTGATGTGCACCACTCCGACCGTGTCGTCCAAGTCGCCGTCGACGACGGGAAAGCGCGAAAAGCCGGTACGCGCGGCGGTTTCGATCAAGTCGAACGCAGTGTCCGACACCGACAACGACTCCACCTTCACCCGGGGAGTCATCAATTCCTCGGCTGTGCGCTCGCCGAACTGCAACGACCTGTCCACCAGGCGGGCCGTTCCCTCGTCCAGCGCTCCGAGTTGTGCCGACGTGCGCACGAGCGAGCCGAGCTCGCGCGGCGAACGCGCCGACCTCAACTCCTCGGCAGGTTCGATGCCCAGTCGCCGAACCAGCCAGTTCGCCGACCCGTTCAGACCCTTGATGGCCCATCGAAAGACCGCCGAGAACCCTGACATCGCTCCGGCGGTCGCACGGGCAGTCGCCATGGGCATTGCGATGGCGATGTTCTTCGGTACGAGCTCACCGAAGATCATCGAGAACGACGTGGCGATCAACAAGGCTGCCGCCAGAGACACCGCAGAGGCGACGGTGTCGGAGGCACCGACCGCCGTCGCCAGCGGAACGAAGAATCCCGCGAGGATCGGCTCGGCCAGATAACCGGTGATCAGCGTCGTGATCGTGATGCCCAGTTGTGCACCGGACAGCTGGAAGGACAACGTCTTGTGCGCACGCTGGACCTGCCGGGCGCGCATGTCACCGAGATCGGCGGCCGCCGAATCGACTGCACTTCGCTCCAGCGCGGTCAGTGAGAATTCCGCTGCCACGAAGAGCGCTGTGCCGGCGGTCAACGCCACGAAGCCGAGTAGGCCGAGGATGCTGATCGCAATCTCCACCGGTCATCGCCGCCGGAGTTGGGAGAGGCGCATCGCGCCGTGAGTTTCGCCGGGTCGTTCACCCGGCTCGATAGAGGAGCCCTCCGAAGTGGAGCCCTCGTCGTTGGACTCGCCCTGAGCGGTCACAACAGTGCTGATAACGGGTGCCTCGGGCACCTTGGTCCTTTCTCTCGCTTCCCCCCGCCCGCCTCGAGCGGACACTGTGCGGAGGAAGTCCGCGTATTGCCGAAGCCCTGATCTTAACGGTTTCCCGCCGAGAACACGGCTCGGGCAGCGCCCGCGGACAGCCTCGACACGTTCACCAGCCGGTCGGGATACTTACCAACCTGTCGGCAATGGCCTTCCCTCGGCGAAACCTGCAGCCGACTGCACCCCGAGCACGGCGCGGTCGTGCAACTCGGAGAGGTTACGAGCACCCGCGTACGTGCAGGTACTGCGCACACCAGCGCAGATGTGGTCGATCAGATCCTCGACCCCGGGGCGGTCCGGGTCCAAGCGCATCCTCGAACTGGAGATCCCCTCCTCGAACAAGCCCTTTCGTGCACGGTCGAACGCACTGTCGGTGGCCGTCCGTGCAGCAACCGCACGCTTGGACGCCATTCCGAAACTCTCCTTGTAGGCGCGACCCGACGAATCGGTACGCAGATCACCGGGAGACTCGTACGTTCCGGCGAACCACGACCCGATCATGACGTTCGCAGCACCCGCAGCCAGCGCAAGAGCCACGTCGCGGGGGTGCCGCACGCCGCCGTCGGCCCAGACCGATCCACCGAGATCAGCTGCCGCCGCAGAGCATTCCGCAACAGCGGAGAACTGTGGTCGACCCACACCCGTCATCATCCGGGTGGTGCACATCGCGCCAGGTCCGACGCCGACCTTCACGATGTCCGCTCCGGCTCCGATCAGATCGCGAGTGCCTTCGGCGGACACGACGTTGCCCGCAGCCAGAGGAACACCGAGGTCGAGCGCGGAGATCGCAGCCAACGCGTCCAGCATCTTCTCCTGATGACCGTGCGCAGTGTCGATGACCAGAACGTCGGCCCCGGCCTCGACGAGTGCACGCGCCTTCGCGGTGACGTCACCGTTGATGCCGACCGCTGCGGCGATACGCAACCGATTGTTCGTGTCGACGGCAGGCGCATAGATCCCCGCGCGCACCGCGCCTGTCTTCGTGAGCACACCGGCGAGAGTCCCGTCCGGATTCACCAGCACGGCAAGGTTCTCGTGGGCGGCCTCGAGGGCATCGAACACCTCACGCGGCGACGCATCTGCCGGTGCCGTCACGAAATCCGTTGCCGCAACGGACTGCACGCGAGCGAAGCGGTCCACATCGGTGCAGGACGCCTCGGTGACGACACCGACAGGACGTCCCTCCTCCGTGATGACGACGGCGCCGTGAGCGCGCTTGTGTACGAGAGCGAGTGCGTCGGACACCGAGGCGTCGGGCGCCAGCACTACCGGGGTGTCCGCGACGAGATCGCGGCTCTTGACGAAGGCAACTGTGTCCGCGACTGCCTCGATGGGCAGATCCTGAGGTAGGACAGTGATCCCACCGCGTCGCGCAACGGTCTCGGCCATCCGCCGACCGGACACCGCGGTCATGTTCGACACGACGATCGGAATGGTGGTACCCGTGCCGTCGGAGGTCGAGAGATCGACGTCGAAACGGGAGGTGACATCCGTTCGGTTCGGGACGAAGAACACGTCGTCGTACGTCAGGTCGTATGGGGGCCGGTGGCCATCGAGAAACTGCACGTTGCGCCAGCTTACCTGTCAGGCGCCGGTTACGCTCTCGGCCAGTTGGGCCTGCGACCGAGACAGCGCGATCGTCGCGACGATCATGACCAGGACCGAGCAGCCGATGATCACCAAAGCGCCGGGGTCGTCGCGAACGCGCTCGTCGAGCACGGTGATTCCCAGGAACGCCGCCCCGAACGGTTCTCCGATGGTCACAGCGGGGAGGGACGCGGAGAGTGGACCAGCTTGGAACGCAACCTGCTGAAGGTAGAAACCCAGAACGCCGCACCCGACGAGTGCGTACGTCTGCCACGCGGTGATGGCAGAAACGAGGTCTTTCTCCACGAGGTCGGTCACGAACTTGGTGAACGCCACCGCCACTCCGAACAGAAGCCCACCGGCGGCGCCGAGCAACAGCGCTCGGTATCCGGGGTTGTGCAGGACGAATCCGGCCACCGCGAACACCGATATCACGACCGTCGTCACCAGCAGCGGAACCAGCCATTCGGCGAACGGTGCATTGGAGTGGCCTTCGGTCGGATCACCGACGACGATGAAGACCGCAAGTGCGAGCGCCAGAGAAATCGCCAGCAGCCACGTCGATCGGGTCATCTTGAAGCCGGAGAACTTCGCGGACAAGGGGAGTGCGAAGAGCAGCATGGACACGACCAACGGCTGGACGATCAGCACACTTCCCACCCACAACGCGGCGACCTGAACCGCATAGCCACCGACGTCGCCGACAACCCCTGCCCACCACCGCGGGCTTCGGAGGAGCGTCGACATCAAGGATCGGCCTTCCGGGACCGCGGCCGCGGCGCTCTGTTGCGCCACCGAAGCGCACGCGAACAGCATCGCCGCGACGAGCGCGAGTGCCACGGTCAATACCGGAAACCCGTTCATCGGCGTCCGCTACGACGCCCGGCCACGCCTCGGCGTGACGCACGCGAAGATCCGGGCGTTCGGCCGGGGCGCGACCTGCCGGGCGCAGCGGTGCTCGTTCCGGTCGCAGTCGCCGGAAACGGGTCGGTGACCGGTCGCCCGGGGGGTCGCCGCGCGCCGACGACGGACACGAGAACCGGATCGTGTTCGGTCACAGCCACGAAGTGCGCGTCGATGCCTGCCGCGGTAGCCGCGGCCACGGCAGCAGGCACCTGGGACTCGGTCGCCAACGTCACCACGACCCCCGAGGCGCCGGCTCGTGCTGTTCTGCCGGCGCGATGGGTGTACTCCTTCGCATCGGCGGGTGGATCGACGTGGACGACGACCGAGACGGAATCGACATGGATTCCCCGTGCCATCACATCCGTTGCAACCAGGACCGGGACATGTCCAGCCTCGAACGACGCCAGCGTTCGGATGCGATTGGCCTGCGTTTTGTCGCCGTGTAGGCCGGCTGCGTTCACCCCCACCGAACGCAGTGACTCGGTCAGGCGATCGACCGCGAACTTCGTTCGGACGAACAGCATGGTCTGTCCGTCTCGCGAAGCGATGGACGCCACCACGGACTCCTTCTCCGATCCGACGACACGGAAGAAATGGTGTCGCGCTGTGCGCTCCGCGATCGGGAGCACGTCGACGGTGTGCGTGACCGGAGAACGGAGATATCGACGGATCAGGTCGTCGACGTCGCCGTCGAGGGTGGCCGAGAACAACATTCGCTGACCCGTCGAGTCGGTACGATCCAGCACAGAGACGACTTGGGGCAGGAATCCCAGATCCGCCATCCTGTCGGCCTCGTCGACCACGGAAATCGTCACCGAACTCAGATCGACGAAGCCTCGGGCAGCCAGATCGTCCAGACGCCCGGGTGTCGCCACCACGACATCCACACCTCGAGCGAGGCGCTCCGCCTGACGCCGGACGGGAACGCCACCGACGACAGCCGCGACTCGCACCCCCAAGGCCAGAGCAGCCTCGTCGAGAGCCTTCTCGATCTGGAGCGCCAGTTCTCGCGTCGGAGCCAGTATCACCGACCGCGGACGGGAGGGTCGGCTACTGCCTCCGCTCAGCCGTTGAAGCAGCGGCAACCCGAACGCCAAGGTCTTACCCGACCCGGTCGGTGCACGCCCGAGAATGTCCGAGCCGGCCAACGCATCTTGTACCACCGCGGCCTGAATCGGAAACGGTGACTCGACACCGCTCCTTCGGAGAGCGTGTACCACGACAGGTTTCAGCCCCAGGTCTGCAAATGTCGAGTGGTGGTCGGGCATAGCGGAACAGTACCGCTCCTCATCCACCCGGCCGAGGGACATTCCCATCCGTTCCTCGCGCCGACCGAACCTCGTCGGTGTCGGCGTTTCTGTCGGACCTCTGCGTCATCATCTACCCGCTCGAACAGTAGTTCGAACACGACGGGGCTACACGACTTCAGGGGGCAGCATGTGCGGGATGTGCAACGGGCAGTCGATCGACGACTACGTCGACTCGGTGGAGACCTTGATCGGGCGATACGGGTGGGCGCTGCAATACGTGTCGTCCAGCGCCGCCACCGCCCTGGACGGTGAATTCGGGAACAGCGGCCACACCGACGACGACTACGCCGGTGACGGGATGGTCGATCCTGCGTTCTGCTACACGGTGGGACTTGCCGGCATGGGCCACCCCGAGATCGTGATGACGGGTCGGTCACCGGGTGAGTCGGCAGCAGTGCTCAACGTACTCGCTCGTCGAATTCAATTCGGAGGGCAGCACTTCGAGGCAGGCCAGTACTGCACCGCCGGCGGGTTCGAGGTGTCGTTCGTCGACGTCGCCTATCCGGAGGAGTGGCTTCTGATGTGCCGACGTCTCTATCCCGACGGCGCGCTACGCGCCGTACAGGCTGTCTGGCGGGATCACTACGGCAATCTGCCATGGGAAGGGGAGTACCCCTCGACGATCGTGCAACCGATACTCGGTCCGCCGCCGGGGTGGTAGTGGCGATGGAGGCGAACAGCGCCGCTCACGACGGCGACGATCGTGGTACACCGGACCGCGCACGGTTCGGTGCACCACGATCGGAACGCCTACGCGTCAGGCTTGGACTTCGCTGCGGTCACCGCTCCAGAGAGTGTGGAACTTGCCTTCTGCATCGACGCGCTCATAGGTGTGGGCGCCGAAGAAGTCACGCTGTCCCTGCGTCAGAGCAGCGGGTAGACGCTCTGCACGAAGCGCGTCGTAGTACGCGAGCGAGGAAGCGAACGCCGGGACCGGAATCCCGAGCGAGGCTGCCGTGACGACAACGCGTCGCCAACTGTCGATCGCGTTCTCGATGGCTTCACGGAAGTACGGCGCGAGGATAAGACTCGGCAGCTCGGCATTGTCGTCGTACGCATCCTTGATCCGATCGAGGAATCGAGCGCGAATGATGCAACCGCCGCGCCAGATGGTGGCGAGGTCGCCCGGGTGAAGGTTCCAGTCGTACTCGGTACTGCCGGCTGCGATCTGGTCGAAGCCCTGCGCGTACGCGACGATCTTGGATGCGTACAGAGCACGAGAGATGTCGTGGGTGAACTGCTCCGCGTCGGTGGGCTTGGCTGCGAGTTCACCGGACGCGAGACCGACAGCTGCTTTGCGCTGCCCACGCGATCCCGAGAGTGCGCGGGCGAACACAGCCTCGGCAATGCCGGTCACGGGAACGCCCAGATCCAGGGCGGCCTTGACCGTCCAGCGACCGGTGCCCTTCTGCTCGGCTGCATCGACGATGACGTCGACGAGCGGCTTGCCCGTCTTGGCGTCGACCTGGTTCAGCACTTCGGCCGTGATCTCGACGAGGTAGCTCTCGAGGTCGCCCTTGTTCCATTCCGTGAAAACATCCGCGATCTGCTCAGGCGTGTAGTCCAGAGCATCGCGGAACAAGTTGTAGGCCTCACCGATCAACTGCATGTCGGCGTACTCGATACCGTTGTGCACCATCTTGACGAAGTGACCCGAACCGTCGGGGCCGATGTGCGTGCAGCACGGCGTTCCGTCGACCTGAGCAGCAATCGACTCCAGCAACGGGCCGAGTGCCTTGTACGAGTCCACGGGTCCACCGGGCATGATCGACGGGCCGTTGAGTGCACCTTCTTCACCACCGGAGATTCCCGCTCCGACGAACAGCAGGCCGCGCTTCTTCAGCGCAGCTTCACGGCGAATCGTGTCCGTGTACAGAGCGTTTCCACCATCGATGATGATGTCGCCCTCTTCCATCGCTCCGGCGAGCTCCTCGATCACCGCGTCGGTTGCGTCACCGGCTTTGACCATGATGAGAACCCGACGCGGCTTCTGCAGTGCCGCGACGAACTCCTCGATGGTCTCGGTGCGAACGAAGTTGCCGTCGCTGCCGTGCTCGGCAAGAAGAGCATCCGTCTTGGCGATGCTGCGGTTGTGAAGGGCAACGGTATGACCGTTGCGCGCGAAGTTGCGGGCGATGTTCGAACCCATCACGGCAAGTCCGGTGACACCGATCTGGGCGAGGTCTGACGATTCCACTCCTGAAGTCATAGGTACAGCTTTCCCTGCGACGCCCGGCAATGGAAGTTGGGGGCGATATCCGTGGTGCGAGTGTCGTCACCCCGGACACCGTTCGAACCGAAACGCCGGAGGGCGCCGCCACGAGAATCGTGACAGCGCCCTCCGGCGTCGGAATGCGTTACTCGTCAGTAACTTTGGGGCCGATCAGCGATTGCGAGCGGGCCCGTCGAAACCTTCGTACTCGCGGCGGTCGGTGCGACTCCGAAAACCACCGGACCGCGGAGCGTCGTGCACTGCGTTGGTACGGGGGCGGTCGCCTTGGTAGCCGCCGGTGCGAGGGCGGTCGCCTTGGTAGCCGCCGGTGCGAGGGCGGTCGCCTTGGTAGCCGCCGGTGCGAGGGCGGTCGCCTTGGTAGCCGCCGGTGCGGGGACGGCTGTCGCGGCGGTCACGGGGAGCGGAGCTCACCGCGCGCAGCGGCTCGCCGGACGGCTTCTGCGCTCCCGTGATGCGAGCGAGTTCGTCGGATCCGGGTGACACGTTCACCGAAGTCGACTTCACGCCTGCCATGCCGGTCAGACGCTGAATCTGACGACGCTGGTTGGGCAGGACGATTGCGACGACTGTGCCCTTCTCTCCCGCGCGGGCGGTACGCCCGGCGCGGTGAAGGTAGTCCTTGTGGTCTGCGGGCGGGTCCACATGTACGACGAGGTCGATTCCGTCCACATGGATTCCGCGTGCAGCGACATCGGTAGCGACGAGCACAGGTGTGCGCCCGCTCTTGAAGCGTTCGAGGACCCGCGTGCGCTGGTTCTGAGCCTTGCCGCCGTGCAGGGACTCGGCTGCGATGCCGAGTGCACGAAGGCGGTCGGTGATTCCGTCGCAACCGAGCTTGGTACGAGCGAACATGATGGTGCGACCTTCGCGGGCGCCGATCTCCGACAGGACGATGTCCTTCTGGCCGCGATCGACCATGAGCATGTAGTGCTCCATGGTGCGGACGCTTGCCTTGCCGTCCTGAGTGGAGTGCTCGACGTGGTCGGGCAGGAACTGACGGACGAGTGACTGCACTTCACGATCGAGCGTGGCGGAGAACAGCAGGCGCTGGCCGTCCGACGGAGTGTCGGCGAGGACTGCGCGCACCTCGGGCAGGAAGCCCATGTCGGCCATCTGGTCTGCTTCGTCGAGAGCGGTGATCTCGATGGAATCGAGGATGCATGTGCTCTGACGGAGGTGATCTGCGAGGCGTCCCGGGGTCGCGACGAGTACGTCGACGCCACGGCGGAGTTGTTCTACCTGCTTGTTGAACGGCATGCCGCCGACGGCTGCACGGACCGTGAGGCCCAGCGCGCCTGCGTAGGGAGTCATGGACTCGACAACCTGGAAAGCGAGTTCGCGCGTCGGTACGAGAACGAGCGAACGGGGACGCTTGGCTGCGGGCCTGTCGGTGTGGCGAGCGAGCCTGGCCAGGATGGGAAGGCCGAAGGCGAGCGTTTTGCCCGAGCCGGTCTGAGCCCGGCCGAGGACGTTCTTGCCGGCGATTGCGTCCGGGAGTGCCATTGCCTGGATGGGCGAGGGCACGGTGATGGAGTTGCGCGCCAAGGCGGCTACCACAGGTTCGGGTAGGCCGAGTTCGGCGAAGGTGACCACGGCGGGATCGCTCGTGGCGTCCGACGCGTCGGGGGTGGATGTACTAGTCGAAACAGCGTGAGTCACGCAGTTGAACCTCTCCGGTTTACGGGCGCGCCAAGAAGCACAAGCTGGGAGAACGCCCACGGAAAGAGGGCACAAACAACAGCTGGAACAAATATCTGACGAGCCAGGGCACTGTCACCTGGCCATCCGTGCGCTGAATCGAATGCGCAGAGTGGGGCTGTTTGTGCCTTTTCGAGTTGCTCGGCCGCAATGGCGACCGATGATCGAGTCTACAAGACAAGCGTTCGATTCGCCGATTCGAACGACTGTGAGCTGGCCGACCCCTCAGGAATGACGCATGAGACGGTTGAGTTCTTCCAGCCAGGGCATGGCGACGAAGATCGTGGGTACGACCAGAATGACCGCAGCTGCGGCATACGCGGCCACCGACGTTCTGACGTCCGTCCTGGGTCCGTTGAGGCGCTTCACTCGAATGAGAGTGCTCGGCCCGCCGGCCGCCATCGCGCCGCGCGGCGCTGTGGAACCGGCACACGTGACGAGCGCTCGGGCGAGGGGAGTGGGTCCGGTGACTTTCACGGCCGAATCGTCCGCGAGAAGTTCGACGAGAAGCTGCACGCTGCCGAGTGCGGACTTGCTACGCACGATCCGCGGGAACGCCTCGTTGACTGCGGTGAACGCCTCGAGTACCAGGTCGTGCCGTGATCGGAGGTGCGACCGTTCGTGGCTGAGGATCGCTTTCACTTCGGCACGGCTGAGATTGGTCAGTACCCCTTCGCTGAGGACGACTCTCTGCCTGAGACCGGGAAGGCAGTAGGCAATGGGCTCGACGGCGTCGAGAACACGAACATCGGCATCTCGGATTCCGGGAAACGGCCGCTCGTCGTCGCTTCCGCGGTCCAGCAAGTCGACGAGCATGCGGTGACGGGCACGCCGCCGCCTGGTCTTCACCGCAACCTGGACGATGGAAAACATCAGTTTCGCGCCGATTCCGAGAGTGATCGCCAGCACCACCACGTACAGAATCCACAGCGGGAGGCCCAGCGCTTCTATTTCGTCGGTGGGCGCCGTCGTCGGCCGACCGTCCGGGCCTGGAACCAGCAACAGTCCACCGATGGCGAGGCCGGAGCTGAAGGCGGAGAACACGGCGGCGACGGCGATTGCCTGCCACAGCACAAGGGCCGCCCGCGGGGCCCGATAGGGCCACGTGGCTTTGCTCAGGAATGCGGGAATCGGACCCGTCAGCAACAGGGCGAGAACCGCGAAGACCAGTGCTGTGGTGGAGTTCATTTCCTCACTAACCGAGGGCAGGAATCAATTCGTGTTGCGATCTTCGATCGTGGGCGATTCCGATTGTGCCACTTCCAGTGCGGCGAGTGCTTCGCGGAGGGCCGCGGCCTCGTCTGCGCCTACCTGCCCGACGAAGTGAACGAGGGCGGCCGCGCGCCCACCGGACTCGGGGGCCTGCGCCAAGGCGTCGACCATGAGGCTTGCAACCAGTTCGTCCCGCCCGTGCAGGGGTATGTAACGGTGCGCGCGGTCGTCTCGCTGCTGGACGACAAGTTGCTTCTTCGCCAGACGTTGAAGAACCGTCATGACGGTGGTGTAGGCGAGTTCACGATGAGTCGCGAGCGCCTCGTGGACCTGCCGCACGGTTTGCGGTTCCGATGAATCCCACAAATGATCCATCACTGCACGCTCGAGTTCGCCTAGACCTGCCATTCGTCCGAGTCTACGGCTAGTCCGACACAAATGCGTACTACTGCCGGTAGTAAGGTCGCCCTGGGCGTGTGGGATGCGTCATATCCGACGTTCCGCCCACCCGGAGGATGACTTTCCGGTGGACTTCGATCGCGTTCACCGAACCGCATCCACTCTGTGTTTATTCTGCAGTCATGAACTGGTTCGTGTCAGCTTCGCTCGTCGACGACACGACGTCTTGGATCACCCTCGCTCTGGGTGCACTCGGCGCCCTGTGGCTGATCGTCAGCCGAACGAAGTGGTACGTCCGCCGAGCACTTCCGATCTGTCTACTCGTTGCGGCCCTCGTCGCAGTGGCGCTCTATTACGTCGTCGAGAAGGTGTGGCGACCGTTCCCCGATCCGATCGAGATCCCGATCTACGTGTGGATCGGGGTGGGACTCGCGGCTCTGTTCGCGGTCGTCCCGCGCGCCGTCGCATCCAGTGGGCTGATCGGCAGGATCGTGACGGTGGTTGCTGCCGTTCTGGTGGTGGCGGCCGCCGCCGCGCAGGTGAACCTCGTGTTCGCCGCCTACCCGACGGTGGGAACGTTGCTCGGTCTGGAGCAATCGGATCGTGTCGATCTGAGCAACGTGCCAGGAACCCAATCGAATCCGGTCACCGGCGATCCACTGGACGCTTCGTGGACGGCGCCCGCATCCATGCCGTCGCAAGGGCGGTTGACGTCGGCGACCATCCCCGGGACGGTGTCCGGATTCTCGGCGAGACCCGCACAGATCTACCTGCCCCCGGCCTACTTCGCAGATCCACGCCCCCTTCTGCCCACCATGGTGCTGATGGCAGGCCAGCCGGGGGAGCCGGAGGATTGGTTGAACGGCGGACAGCTCGCGAGCACGATGGACGCATTCGCCGCCGATCATTCCGGTCTGGCGCCGGTGGTCGTCGTCGCCGACGCCACGGGCTCGACACTGGCCAACCCGTTGTGCGTCGACTCGCCTCTCGGAAACGTCGACACGTATCTCGCAACGGACGTTCCGAACTGGATCGGATCGACGCTCCAGGTGAATCCGGATCCGCGCAGTCGCGTCATCGGAGGACTGTCCTACGGCGGGACATGTTCCATTCAGGTGGCGACCAACCACCCCGACGTCTACCCGACCTTCCTCGACCTGTCCGGGCAGGCCGAGCCCACTCTCGGTGACCGCGGCCGCACCGTCGCCGAGGCGTTCGGCGGGAACGAGGCCGCGTTCGTCGCCGTGAACCCGATGGATCTCCTGAAGACCCGACAGTTCCCGCAGTCGGGGGGAGCATTCGTCGTCGGTGCCGACGACAACGACTACAAACCCGGCCAGAAGGCGATGTACGAGGCCGCGAAAGCCGCAGGCATGGACGTGGTGTATCTCGAAGTGCCGGGGGGACACAGCTTCGCCGTGTGGTCCGAAGGACTGAAGCAAGAACTGCCCTGGCTGATGCAGAGAGTAGGACTCATCTCGTGAACGACATCATCGACGACGCTCAGGCGACCGAACCGTCGGGACCGTCCGGACCGTCGTGGACGGCGAAGCGGAAAGAGCGACTGTCCGCGGCGTGGCGCGGATTCAGCAGGCAGGCCGTTCGGCTGGCCTCGCTGATCGGCTTCGGAATCAAGGGAGCACCGGTCAGCCTGGGTTTGCTCGTCGTGGTGCTCGCGCTCGGTGTGATCGCAGCCGTTGTCGGCGGAAACACGGTGCACCACGCCCTGGCTCTCGGGATCATGCCGGTCGAGGAATGGAAACTGTGGACGGTACTCACCGCCGGTCTGTTCGCCCCGGGAATCTTCGGTTACGTGGTGTTCGTGGTTGCGGTGTTCGTCGCGGCCGCGCCGATCGAGCGCCGGATCGGGTCGGCGAAGTTCGCCCTCGCGGCCGTCTGCACCCAGGTGCTCGGTGCCGTGTTCGGCCTCGGGATCGCGGCGCTGGCGAAGACGTTCGACGCGGACTGGGGTTTCCGGTTGCACGTCGGGACGGCAGTGGGCCCGACGACGTGGATCGTCGGAGTTCTGATGGTAGCGAGCGCTCGCATGGACACGTTGTGGCGGCGACGGATACGCGTCGGGCTTCTGGCTCTGTTGATCACGTCGGCACTGTTCAGCGGGCACCTTCAAGATGTGGTGCGACTTGCCGCGGCGGTCGTCGGACTCGTGCTCGGACCGGCGATCGTCGGGCGGTCGGCTCGCGGGCCGCGTCTGGCGGGCACACAGCGTGAAGGCCGCGTCCTGGTGGCGTTGGTCGTCGCCGCCAGCGCGCTCGGTCCCGTACTGGCTGCGCTGAGCCCGGACGCGGTCGGGCCGTTCGCAGTGCTGCGGGACGTCGTCAGCGGAGTGCCGTACACGCCGGCAGAGGTCCGGGAAATCTGCGCCGATTCGGCAACCGACCCCGAATGCCGCACCGGCCTCCTCGAGCTGAGACTCGGTGGTGTCGGTCCGACGATCCTGTCGTTGATGCCCTCGATCTTTCTGCTGTTCCTCGCCGATGGACTCCGACGAGGCCGAAAGTTCGCGTGGGGTGCAGCGGTGGTGGCGCAAGTGGTGTTGCTGATCGTGTCCGTCGCGAACTACGCCATCCGGTTCATCGACGCAGGTGACGACGAGTCGGTGTTCTACGGGCTGGAGTCGCCGACCGCGTATCGCACCATCGTGCCGTTTCTGCTTCCGCTGGCAATTCTCGTCGTTCTGGCGCTCACGCGGAAGTACTTCGATGTCCGCGCACCGCGCGGGACCTATCGAAAGTTCACGATCTCGGTGCTGGGTACTGCGGTGATCCTGTGGGTTCTGTACGTGCTGTTGGGGTTCGTCGGACGCGGTGGTTTCGATCAGAAGGCATCCTTCCTCGGCTTGATCGCGGACTTCCCGCAGCGTCTGGTGCCGCCGGTGTATCTGCAGTGGCTCGAACCGAGATTGCTTCCGGACAGCATTTTCACCACGTTGCTGTTCGAATGGACCGGGGTCATCTTCTGGGTGTCGTTGTGCGTGTTCGTGCTCTCGACGTTCCTTACCCCTGTCTCACGCGCGGACAGCGCCGCTGCCGAACGTGCACGCGCCCTGCTGACGACCAGTTCCGGGAGCGCGCTGTCGTGGATGACGCTGTGGAAGGGAAATTCCTACTGGTTCTCCGCCGACGGATCCAGTTTCGTTGCCTACCGGGTTATCTCCGGTGTGGCGCTGACGACAGGTGATCCGGTGGGACCGCGCGGGGAACTCCGATCGGCGGTGGTCGACTTCGCGGAGTTCGCATCGAAGAACGGGTGGATCCCGTGCTTCTACTCGGTAACACCGGACGTTCGTGCCATCACGGACAGCATCGGCTGGGGCGGCATCCAGGTGGGGGAGGAGACTGTCCTCGATCTCGCGGATCTGGCCTTCACCGGCAAGAGATTTCAGGACGTCCGTACCGCGCTGAACCGGGCGAAGAAGGTGGGAATCGAGGCCGAGTGGATCAGCTTCCCCGACGCACCGCTTGCCATCACGGATCAGATCACAGCGATCTCCGAGGAGTGGGTGGCGGACAAGGGGATGCCCGAGATGGGGTTCACGCTCGGTGGTCTCGAGGAGGTGGACGATCGAGAGGTGCGCTGCCTCGTCGCTGTCGACGAACACCGGACCGTCCACGGAATCACGTCGTGGATGCCCGTGTACGAGGACGGCGTCGTCGTCGGTTGGACTCTCGATTTCATGCGGAGGCGGTCGGAAGGTTTCAGACCGACGATGGAGTTCTTGATCGCATCCGCTGCAATTATGTTGAAGGAGGAGGGCGTTCGATTCCTCAGCTTGTCCGGTGCGCCGCTCGCGAAGGTGAGCGACGGCAGTGCGTCGGATGCACCGTCGGATGAGGAAGTCACCTTCTACACGCTGCTCGATCGACTTCTCGACGTGCTGGGCAAGACGCTCGAACCCGTCTACGGGTTCAGGTCGCTGCTGGCCTTCAAGTCGAAGTTCCAGCCGCGGTACGAGCCGATGCACATGACGTTCGCCGACCCGGCCGCGTTGCCGAGTATCGGCAATGCGATCGGACGGGCCTATCTCCCGGATGTGTCCCTCGGCCAGGGCTACCGGTTGGTGCGCACGATGATCGAACGTTAGGCGTCCGGCTCGGCGGATGCAGCCGCGGTCTTGGTCGGACCTCCGACCGCTCCGTACACGTGGCGCGTTCCTATGGGGACGATCAGGGGGCGATCGGAGACCGGGTCCTCGATGACGCTCGCCTCGAGACCGAACACGTCCATCAGAAGTTTCTCGGAGATGATGTCCTGAGGCTTCCCGGACTCGACGATTTTGCCCTGCGACATGACGATCAGCTGGTCGCTGTAGCGTACGGCGAGGTTGAGGTCGTGCAGCACCATGATGACGGTGCGGCCCATCTCCTCGTGCAGACGATCCACCAGGTCGAGAACCTCGACGGAATGCGCGAGGTCGAGGTAGGTCGTGGGCTCGTCGAGCAGCAGGATATCGGTGCCTTGCGCGAGCGCCATCGAAATCCATGCTCGCTGGCGTTGACCGCCGGACAACTCGTCGACCGGCCGGTCCGCCAGGTCTCCGACGCCGGTCAGTTCGAGCGCGTTGGCGACCTCGGACTCGTCGTCGGACGACCACTGCCGCACCCAGGACTGGTGCGGGTGCCGGCCGCGGGACACCAGATCGCCGACGGTCAGTCCTTCAGGCGCAGTCGGTGCTTGCGGCAACATGCCGAGGACACGGGCGACGTCCTTCGTGCGCATCGACGAGATCGCTTTGCCGTCGAGTACGACTTTGCCCGCTTTCGGCTTCAGCAGTCGTCCGAGGGAGCGGAGGAGGGTGCTCTTGCCGCAGCCGTTGGGTCCGATGACCGTGGTGATCACGCCGGTGTGCACGTCGAGATCGAGGTTCTCGACGATGATCCGGTCTCCGTAGCCGAGCGTGAGATCTTCGGCGACGAGGCGGGAGGGTTCGGTTGTGGTCATGCGGAGACCTTTCGGTTACTGCGGACGAGCAGGTAGAGGAGGAACGGCCCGCCGAGCGCGGAGGTCACGATTCCGACAGGCAACTCGACCGGAAGGATCGTGCGGGCGATCAGATCGCTGCCGACGACAAGCAAGCCGCCCATCAACCCGGACGCGATGATCGGCGGGCCGGGCGTGCGCAGAATGCGCAGTGCAATCTGAGGTGCCGCCAACGCCACGAATCCGATGGGACCGGCAGCGGCGGTAGCGATGGCCGCGAGCGCCACCGACGCCAGGAGCAGCGTGGCCTGACCCGACTGGAGGCGCACACCGAGCGAACGGGCGTTGTCGTCGCCGAGTCGGAGGGCGCCGAGAGTGAACGTGGAGATGATGGTGATGCCGCCGATCAGCACCAGTGCACACAGAACCGGCCAGACCTTGCTCCAGTCGGCACCGTTCAAGGACCCGTTGAGCCACAACTGGGCGCGGGAGACGTCGTTGATGTCCGCACTGATCAGCAGCCAGCCGATGGCCGCGGTGAGCATCGCGTTGATGGCGATACCGACGAGGATGAGCCGGAATCCTTCGACGCCACGCTTCCATGCCAGCGTGTAGATGAGCACGGCAGTCAGGACACCACCGACGAGCGCTGCCAGCGGAAGGCCGACGGTAGCCAGGATGCCGACGAACGTGCCGCCGCCACCGAGAACGATGAGCGCTACTGCGGCCGCGCTCGCACCGGCGGTGATGCCCAGAATGTCCGGGCTGGCGAGTGAGTTGCGCGAGATCGACTGGGTCACCGCGCCGGAGATGCCCAGAGCCATTCCCACCAGGAGTCCGGTGAGTGAACGAGGCAGCCGAAGGTCCATCACGATGAACCTGTCGATGCGAGAACCGCCCCCGAACAGCACTTCTGTCACCTGAGGTATCGACAGCGGAAAGTCGCCGCGGCCGATGTTGATGCAGACGACCAGGAACAGCGCCGCGAGCATGACGAGGTTGACGAGAACCATGAGGGGACGCCGAACCAGAGACAGCGGCCCGAGCCGGAACGGCGGACGTGACGGGACCGTACGGACGGCGTCGGGTCCGGCAGCGCCGTTCGCCGACGCGTTCTTGGTCAAGGACGGGGTCACAGGCTTGCCAACTTCCGACGACGAACGAGAGCGATGAAGAACGGAGCGCCGAAGAGGGCGAGCACGATCCCGACCTGCAGTTCTCCGGGTCGAACCACGACGCGGCCGATGACGTCGGCGATCATCAGCATGACGCCTCCCATGAGTCCGGCGTACGGAACCAGCCATCGATAGTCCGGGCCGGTGACCACCCGCGCGACGTGCGGCACGACCAGGCCGATGAAGGCGATCGGACCGCACGCGGCGGTGGCGGCACCGGTGAGCAGGGTGATGGCGATGATCCCGACTGTGCGGGTGAGCGCGATGTTGGTGCCCAGGGAGCGAGCGACGTCCTCACCGAGACTCATCACGTTGAGGCCGGGCGTGCTGGCGAGCGCGATGAGAACTCCGACGACGAGGAACGGCAGTACCTGCCAGAGGACGTCGAGCCCTCGACCGGCGACCGAGCCCACCGACCAGAAGCGGTAGCCGTCGAGACTTGTCTGATCCAACAGGACGATGGCATTGGTCATCGCGGACAGGAAGAACGCCACGCCCGCGCCGGCGAGCGCGAGATTGAGTGGACTGGCTTTGCCGTTTCCGGCGGAGGACAGACCGAACACCACCACACTGGCGATGGCCGAGCCGGCGAAAGCGAACCACAGGTACTGGCTGGGCGAGTTGAAGCGGAAAAGGTAGATCGACAGGACCACGAGGAACGCTGCACCGGCATTGAGTCCGAGCAGACCCGCGTCGGCGAGTGGGTTTCGGGTGTGGCCCTGGATGAGTGCGCCTGCGATGCCGAGCGCGATTCCCACCACGAGCGCGAGGAGTGTGCGCGGTATCCGCAGACTGCGCACGATGATGTCGGTGTCGGTTCCCGTCGAACTCCACAAGGCGTGGCCGATTTCGGCGAACGTCAGCGGGCGCGCTCCGATCGCGATGCTCGCGAGGATCGCGGCGGCGAGAGCAACCGCCAGGATCACGAGGCCGAGGATGCGTCGTTTGCGGATGCCCGCAACGGAATTGTCGCGTGCTATCGGCTCGAACAGTTCGTCGGCGGCCGTCTTCTCACGAACTACCTCGGTACCGCTTCGCCCGATGCCGAACTGGCGCAGCATGGCCCGGCGTACACCGAGTGCATTGCCATCGGCACCATCCCGAACGATCAGGTTCGTCCAGCGCTTGCCGGTGCTCTGGCCGTCCTTGCCTTCCCGATATCCCTGATTCCACAGGAAGAGGCCGACTGCAACCGCGACTGCAATTGCACCGAAGACGAACCGGTCCGCTTGCCCACCACCGTTGTCGTCACGGAGCGAGTCGACGATCGACCATCCGATACCCAACGGAAGAAGCACAATCGCGAGATCGACGATCGTCGCGGCGACGCGCGGAGCCCATGGCGCCGGCCCGCGGGGGATCTCTTCCTTGGCGAAATCGTCGTCCGGGGCGGGGTGAGTGTTTCCCGAACCCAGCAATGGTGCCGTCGTCACTGTGTTCGTGACTCCTCACTGTGGTTGATGGATCAATCGTTAGGTTACGGAACCCTTGTTCATTCTGCGCGTCCAGGTAAGGCAAGCCAAGCCGAATGGGGTGACATGCCGTACATTGCGCAGCCTTCTCGCCGGATCAGCACTTGGTTAGGCTAACCTACCTAAAGCAACGCAACGAAGATCGACCGTCATGAGAGGAGTGTTCCGGTGTCACTTGCAACAGCTGCGTCCGATGCCTGGGCCGATGTGCACCGTTCGTACGAACACAACGGAGGGGGCAGCCCCCTGGCGCGGTCGTGCACGCGCCTTCGGGCGCTCAATCCCGACTACCCGCGCATGTACGCAGTTGCCGCGATGGCCACCGAAGGCAAGCGGCGGTGGTGGCACCTCGCGACCGGACTCGAGGACGGCCGGGTCGACTCGATGCTCGGCAGATCGCTGGAGGATCTCGGCTCGATGGAGGCTGCGGCCCATCAGGTCGCGACGGCGCTGGTGCACGCGGTCGTCGGCCGCGTCGCCGCGCTGGTGGTACTCGAGGGGCGAGCGTGGGACCCGGGAATCGACAACCTCTGGATTCACATGGACAGCGACGGCGGTATCGACTGGGCGGGCGTGGGGTCACCGATTCTGCGCGTGCTGCCGGACGACCCGCTCGAGTCGACGCCCGGCACGGTTACTCTCCCGTGCGAGGAAGCGCTGCTCGTGTGGACCGCGCACCGTTGCATCACCTCGCTGACTGCAGTTCTGAGGTCCATCTCTGCCCGGGCACCGTTCGACGCGTCCACGTTCTGGAGCCTCGTCGGCGATTCGATCCTCGGTGCCTCGACGTACATTCCGGTGCTTGCGAACACCTTTGCTTCCGACAGTGCGCGGCGCGGGCAGGCATTGCTCGACGCGTTCGTCGCCGCGGGCGCACCGGTCCGCGCCCGTCCCTGGCCACGTACGCGACTACGTGCCTCCTAGCCCTTGCCAATTCAGGTAAGGCTAGCCTACAGTTCTGGGTGAACCACCGGACCGCGCCGGAGTCCTGAGGGCTGCAGAGACTCCCGGTCCTTGCCACGGCGGGCCTCACATTCCTTCGAATGTGAGGCCCGCCGATTTCTGTCTCGACCTTCTGGTGTAGTCCTGATCTGCGCGTCGAACGCGACGACGCCAGGCGAATCAGGAGAGTCGATGAGCGAGACGCACAGCCCCATCACCCCGAACGTCGATCCCGCGGAGATGACGGAACTCTGCGCGCAGGGTTTCGACGGCGCAGTCGGACTCGTGTACACCGAAGTGTCCGCAGACCGCGTACGCGCAACGTGGGACGTGACGCCGAGGCTGCACCAGCCGGCCGGGATCATGCACGGCGGCGTCCTGTGCTCCGTCGTGGAGTCGATGGCCAGTATCGGGGCGAGCGTCTGGCTCGGTTCGCGCGGACACGTCGTCGGCGTGAACAACAACACCGACTTCCTGCGGGCATCGAGAGAGGGAACCCTCGTCGCCGAAGCGCGTCCGATCCATCGCGGTCGCACCCAGCAGTTGTGGCAGGTGGACATCACCAACGAGGCCGGAAAAGCCGTCGCGCAGGGCAAGGTTCGGTTGGCCAACATCACCGACACCGCAGCGCTCGGCCACGGAACCACCGAGTGAAGACCGGACGAGCCGCACCATCGGTAGGCGTTCTGGGACACTGACACGGTGAGCAACGCACCCATCTTCGGATCACCCGACGACCAGAACGAGTCCGCGCGGCAGGAAGCACGCTTGTCCGACGCTGCGCTCGACCGCATCGAGTCGATTCTCGGTCCCGTCGACGACGCTCTCGCCGCAGATTTCCCCGGTGACCGGATCGGTGGGCAGCCCATCCACACGATCTACGTAGCCGCATCTGCGGCCGGGGTGGACATTCCGGCAAGGTGGGGACAGCAGGCGCTGAGCCTGATCGACGAGAACCAGAAGGTGTTCGATTCGATCGACTCGGTCGGTGTGCTGCCGCGCGTTCGAGAAGCGTTGGCGACGCGCCCGATTCAAGATCTGCGCATCGACTTCGAGGACGGCTACGGCTGGCGTGCGGACGAGACCGAGGACGCACACGCCCGCGAGGCGGGACGCATTCTCGCATCCCTGGCTGCCGACCCCTTGGGCCCGCAGTGGTGCGGAATCCGCCCCAAGGGACTGGCACCGCACGAACGCCGCCGGGGTATCAGGACTCTGGAGCTGGTTCTCGACGGAGCCGGGGGAGTGCCGTCGGGATTCGTGTTCACGGTGCCCAAACTACGAGCTGCCGAGCAGGTCGACGCAGTGGTCGCTCTGTGCGAGGAGATCGAGCGAGCACATGGACTTCCGGACCGAGCGCTTCGATTCGAGCTTCAGATCGAGAGTCCTCAGGCCGTCGTCGGCAGCGACGGGACCGCAACACTCGCGCGTGCCCTGACACGCGCGGACGGTCGGTGCACCTCACTGCACTACGGGACGTACGACTACAGCGCGGCATGCGGAATCACGTCCGCTCAGCAATCCCTCGAACATCCGGTGGCGGACCACGCGAAGGCGGTGATGCTGGCAGCCACGGCACAAACGGGGATCTGGGTGAGCGACGGCTCGACGCAGGTGGTTCCGAGTGGGACACCGGCCGAGGTCGACAGCGCCATCCGGCGCCACGCCGGCCTGGTCACCCGATCCCTCGAGCGCGGCTTCTACCAAGGGTGGGACATGCACCCGACCCACCTCGCGACGCGATGGACTGCGACGTTGTCGTTCTTCCGGTCGGCGATGCCGACGGCCGCGTCGCGGGTTGCGGCGTACCTCGACACAACGTCGGGCGGCATGATGGACGAGCCTGCCACCGCTCAGGCACTGGCCGCAGTCCTCGTTCGCGGTCTGGATTGCGGGGCGGTCGACGCCGCCGAGCTCGAGTCGCTGTCACCTCTCGTCACTCGGGACGTTCTGCACGGACTGCTGGCTCGTACCGTCGGCGGGCCTTCGGCCCAGTCGTAGCGGTCGGCCGGCCGTACCCTGCCGCAAACGAGCACACGTGCCAGAATGTCCGGTACTGCCTGCGTCGGGCAGGACGGGTTACGGATGGAGATCGAATGCGGCTGACTCCGCACGAGCAGGACCGGCTGCTCCTCAGTTACGCAGCCGAATTGGCACGTAGGCGTCGTAGTCGAGGTCGGCTGCTCAATCACCCGGAAGCAGTCGCGCTCATCACCGATCACCTTCTCGAGGGCGCACGCGACGGAAAATCCGTTGCCGAGCTCATGGCATCGGGACGCGAGGTCCTGTCGGCCGACGACGTCATCAGCGGAGTTCCCGAACTACTTCCCGAGGTTCAGGTCGAAGCGACGTTCCCCGACGGCACCAAATTGATCACCGTCCATGAACCCATTTCTCCGAAACGGGGTGACGGGCATCTGATTCCAGGTGAAGTCCTCACCGAGGACGGCGTCATCGAACTGAACGAGGGTGCTGACCTCGTGACGCTCGAGGTGGTCAACACCGGTGATCGTCCGGTGCAGGTGGGAAGCCACGTCCATTTTCCCCAGGCGAACGAGGCGCTGTCGTACGATCGCGCGCTGGCGCACGGACGACGGCTGGACATTCCCGCCGGCACTGCGGTGCGGTTCGAGCCCGGCATCACCGTGACAGTCTCACTCGTTCCTCTCGGCGGAAGCCGAGAAGTGTACGGACTGAGTTCGAATCCTCCCGGAAAGCTCGATGCCTGATGGCCCAGCTCAGTCGTTCTCGATACGCGCAGTTGTTCGGCCCCACCACAGGTGATCGAATCCGGTTGGCGGACACTGACCTTCTGATCGAAGTGACCGAGGACCGAAGTGGTGGTCCAGGACTGGCCGGGGAAGAAGCAGTCTTCGGCGGCGGGAAGGTGATCCGCGAATCGATGGGGCAGTCGCGCGCAACGCGGGCCGACGGAGCCCCCGATACCGTCATCACGGGAGTCGTCGTCGTCGACTACTGGGGAATAATCAAGGCGGACATCGGTATTCGCGATGGGCGGATCGTCGCGCTCGGCAAGGCCGGCAACCCCGACACGATGACCGGTGTCCATCCGGACCTCGTCATCGGTCCGTCGACCGAGATCATCGCAGGCAACGGCAAGATCGTCACGGCCGGTGGAATCGACTGCCACGTGCATTTCATCTGCCCGCAGATCATGGACGAAGCGTTGGCGGGCGGAATCACCACCGTGATCGGCGGAGGAACCGGACCTGCAGAGGGCAGCAAAGCTACAACCGTCACCCCGGGTGCCTGGCACTTGTCGAGAATGTTGGAAGCACTCGACGGCTGGCCGATGAACATCGTCCTGCTCGGCAAGGGCAACACCGTCAGCACCGAAGCGATGTGGGAGCAGCTGCGCGCCGGCGCATCGGGTTTCAAACTTCACGAGGACTGGGGCTCCACTCCCGCTGCCATCGACGCGTGCCTTCGTGTGTGCGAGGACGCAGGCGTGCAGGCCGCTCTGCACTCGGACACGCTCAACGAAGCCGGGTTCGTCGAGACCACCCTGGATGCGATCGCGGGTCGCGGCATTCACGCGTACCACACCGAAGGTGCGGGAGGTGGGCACGCACCCGACATCATCACCGTCGCGTCGTACGGGCACGTGCTGCCGAGTTCGACCAATCCCACTCGGCCGCACACGGTCAACACGCTCGACGAACATCTCGACATGCTGATGGTGTGTCACCACCTCAGTCCGTCCATCCCGGAGGATCTCGCCTTCGCCGAGAGCCGAATTCGGCCGTCCACCATCGCCGCCGAGGACTTGCTGCACGACATCGGAGCAATCTCCATGATCGGCAGCGACGCACAGGCCATGGGCAGGATCGGGGAGGTCGTGTTGCGCACCTGGCAGACGGCCCACGTGATGAAGAAACGACGGGGGTTCCTCCCCGGGGACACCCGCGCAGACAACAATCGTGTGCAGCGCTACATCGCGAAATACACGATCTGCCCTGCCGTCGCGCACGGCCTCGACGCCGAGGTCGGTTCCATCGAACCAGGCAAGCTGGCCGACCTCGTGCTGTGGGATCCGGCGTTCTTCGGTGTCCGGCCGCACGCGGTGATCAAGGGCGGGATGATCGCATGGGCGCAGATGGGGGACGCGAATGCGTCGATCCCTACCCCTCAGCCGGAGCTGCCCAGACCGATGTTCGGCGCATCACCCAAGGCCGCAGCAGCCACATCGGTGCACTTCGTCGCCCCTCAGGCGATCGAGGACGGTTTGGCGAATCGACTCGACTGCGACAGACGGCTGGTTGCGGTCGGGAACGTTCGGGCGGTGGGCAAGGCCGACATGCCGCTCAACGACGCGCAGCCCCGCATCGAGGTCGATCCCGATTCGTTCACCGTGAAGATCGACGGCGACGTCTGGACCGAGCAGCCTGCTACCGAACTTCCGATGGCGCAGAGGTACTTCCTCTTTTGAGCGCGGTCGTGCACGAAATCTCCATGATCATGTCGCTGGCGGATTCACGGTTGCCTACCGGTGGTCACGTCCACTCGGGCGGCATCGAGGAAGCCATCGAACAAGGGCTCGTGCGGGACATCGACACCGTGGAAGCTTTTCTGATCCGTCGACTCAGGACCAGCGGTGCGGTGACGGCGTCCCTCGCGGCCGCGGTATGTGAGTCGGTTCTCGACGTGGACGTCGCCGAGGACGAATGCGACGCACGTATTCCGTCGCCGGCTGCGCGGGCCGCGTCGCGGGCACAGGGGAGAGGATTGCTCAGGCTCGCCCGTGCGAGTTGGCCGCATCAGCAGTGGGGGTCGGTACCGCGTCGACCCCACCTGGCCGTCGTCGCCGGTCTCGTCGGTCGCGCTGCGACACTGCCGGGCCAGGCCATCGCGTCGGTGCAGGTGTACACCACGATGACCGGGTCCGCGATCGCAGCACAGCGACTGCTCGCCCTCGATCCGTCGGACGTCGCGGCATGCACGTTGCGGCTCGCTCGCACCTGCGACGAGGTGGCAGACGAGGTGTGCGCCTTGCTGCCCACCTTGGTGGATCTGTCCGACCCGCTGCTCGACGTGCTGGCGGAGAACCACGCGGCGCGCGAGCGGCCGCTGTTCGTATCCTGAAGACCGACCCGTTCGTTCGAACGACATCCTCTGCATCACCGAGTCACGAAAGGCCGAAATACAATGCCTCCGCATCTCATCGACGGCGAGCCGCACGACCACACCCTCGACCGACCGAAGCGCACTCGAGTCCCCGGCGAAGCACTCCGCATCGGTATCGGCGGTCCGGTGGGATCCGGTAAGACCGCTCTGGTCGCTGCGCTGTGCCGCGAACTGCGCGACGAACTGTCGCTCGGAGTGCTGACGAACGACATCTACACGACCGAGGATGCCGACTTCCTCCGTCGGCACGCCGTCCTACCCGACGAGAGAATCACTGCGGTTCAGACCGGCGGATGCCCGCACACCGCGATTCGCGACGACATCACGGCGAACCTCGATGCCATCGACGACCTCGTCGACGAGAACCCGCCACTCGATCTGATTCTGGTCGAGTCCGGCGGTGACAACCTGACGGCGACCTTCTCGTCCGGTCTCATCGACGTCCAAATCTTCGTCGTCGACGTTGCCGGCGGCGACAAGGTACCGCGTAAAGGTGGTCCCGGCGTTACCTTCTCGGATCTCCTGGTGATCAACAAGACAGACCTGGCGCCGTACGTGGGTGCCGATCTGGAGGTCATGCGAGGTGATGCGGAAAAGGTACGCGAGGGCCGACCGACCGCGATGATCTCCCTGACGGACGACCCGTCGGCATCGACAGTGCTCGAATGGGTCCGGGCGCGGCTGAAGGAGACGGCCGCGGCCGATGCGCACTGAGCTCGTCATCGTCGCCAGTGCCGAGCGCAGTCCGCGGATCATCTCGTCCGGCGGACTGTCCGGGCGATTGACCGGTCCGGACACAGTACACATGATCGGCACGGCCGCAACACCTTTGGGTGGCGACGAGATGCGAATCCGCGTCGAGGTGGGAAAAGGTGCAAGCCTGACAGTCCACAGTGTTGCGGCGACCCTGGCATTGCCGAGCGCCGCGACTACCGAGTCGCATTCGTGGTGGTCGTTCCACGTCGAGGACGGTGGCAGGCTGCTGTTCGACCCGGAACCCATGATCGTCGCGGCCGACGCGCGGCACCACTCGCGCACCGACGTTCGCTTCTCGGACTCGGGGTCGCTCCACATCCGTGAGCGAATACAGATCGGCCGGGCCGGGGAGCGTGCAGGTTCCTGGTACGGCACAGTCTTCTCGGATGTCGACTGCGGCGAGGGCCGAGTCCGCCCGCACTTGCGGCACCGTGTGGAACTCGGCGTCGGAACATCGGGACACGACGTCATCTCCGCACCGATGGCGATGTCGAGCACCATCCGTTTCCCAGACGATCGCACTGCGGAAGCCGGACGATCGTGGGTTCGGATGCCACTGGCGGCCGGCGGCAGCCTCTCCACCGCAACCGGCAGCAGAATAGACACGCTAGCGTTGCCCACATGACGGACGGAGATGTGCGCAACGCGCAGTCGCCCGGCACTGCCCCGTTCGAACCCGAGCACGTGGAGCAAGCGCGCGCCGCGGTGGACGCGGTACACAATCTGGACGATTGGGTGCAGCGGTTCGATCTATTGGGTGATCCGACGCGGCTGCGCATTCTGCTCTGCATGCACCGCGCGCCGGGAATTTGCGTCACCGACCTGGCGCTTGCGCTGTCGATGACGTCGACCTCGGTCTCGCACGCGCTGCGACTGCTCAGGAACGAGGGGTGGGTTGCAGTGCAGCGGGACGGCAAGAAGATGACGTACCGACTCGACGACGACACCGTTCATCGCATGCTTCACGAACTCGGCGCCACCCATGCACATCAAGTGCACGAGTGACGCCGAGGAGGAGTGATTGCAGACGGGGTCAGCCGGCTGCTTTCTCTTCTTGCTCCGCTCTGGCCTTGCGACCCGATTCGCTGTCGCCCGGACTTTCCGACGCTTCGATCGAATTGAGTTGTTCGATGGCCAACCTCGCGAAGACCTGCTGTTCGGTCGACGCCATCTGTGCGCGTCCGCGTCCGAGGAAGGTCACGAACCAGGAGATGACGGTGGTGATGCGACTGCGGTACCCGACGAGGTAGTACAGGTGCAGCGCGAGCCACATGACCCACGCGATGAAACCGCCGAACTCGAGCTTGCCGACCTTGGCGACCGCGTTGAAGCGCGAGACGGTGGCCATCGATCCCTTGTCGAAGTACTTGAAGGGCTGACGCTGACTCGGATCCTCGCCTTTGAGCGACGCCTTGATCTGCTTGGCCGCGTAGTTCGCACCCTGGATCGCGCCCTGCGCCATTCCGGGAACATCCTTGACCGACATCAGGTCACCGACGACGAACACGTTCGGGTGGCCCTTGACCGTGAGGTCCGGCTCCACGATGACGCGGCCTGCACGGTCGGTCTCGGACTCCGACTGGTCGGCGAGCTGCTTGCCGAGCGCGCTTCCCTGGACGCCGGCGGACCACACCTTGCACTGTGCTTCGATGCGGCGCGTCGTGCCGTCCTTCTCCTTGACGGTGAGTCCGTCGTTGTCGACGTCGGTGACCATCGCGTTGAGCTGAATCTCCACGCCGAGCTTCTCGAGCCGGTCCGCGGCCTTCTTGCCCAGTTTCTCGCCCATCGGTGGGAGCACAGCGGGGGCCGCGTCGAGAAGGATCACGCGAGCGTCGCGGGGGTCGATGTTGCGGAACGCCCCGTCCAGCGTGCGGTCTGCGAGCTCGGCGATCTGGCCTGCCAGTTCGACTCCGGTCGGTCCGGCGCCGACGACGACGAACGTCATCAGTCGGTCGCGCTCTTCTTGATCGTTGGACAGTTCGGCCTGCTCGAATGCGCCCAGGATGCGGCCGCGGAGCTCGAGAGCGTCGTCGATGGTCTTCATGCCCGGCGCGAACTCGGCGAAGTGGTCGTTGCCGAAGTAGGACTGCTGAGCGCCCGCTGCGACGATCAAGCTGTCGAAGTGCGTCACCGTCACGCGCTCGAGGAGCTTGGACGTCACCGTCTTCGCCGACAGATCGATGTCGAGGACTTCACCCATGAGTACTTCGGCGTTCTTCTGCTTGCGCAGGATGACTCGAGTCGTGGGAGCGATCTCACCGACCGAGAGAATGCCCGTCGCGACCTGATAGAGCAGTGGCTGGAAGAGGTGGTGCGTGGTCTTGGCCACGAGGGTGATGTCGACGTCGGCCTTCTTGAGTGCCTTGACGCCGAAGAGACCGCCGAACCCGGAACCGATGACAACGACGTGATGGCGCTTCGATTCGACCGGTTGGATGCTCATTACCTGCTCCCTTGAAAATTAGATGTAGCTGCAACGGTAGTCGCCGCCGATCAGGGCGTCTCGGCAAGGTTCCCATGCGGCGGCTCGTCACGCCCGGCAGTTCGGCTCGCACACGCGGTGACCTGGGATGCGCCGACCCTCGGTGGTTGCGAAAGCGGCAGGATGTGTGGTGAGTGCGCTCTTGATCGCTTCAGAAGCGGCTCCGATTCTGTGGCGGAACACAAGGAGTCGACGTGATTGGCCCAAAGCCTGGTTTTTCGGTTCGCTGGGGTTCATACTCTGACCATGTTCGAGATAAGTGTTACCGAGAGTAACCTCAACACGTCGGTCGTCACCGTCGCTCAGGGGAGCGGCGGTCAGGGCGGGGGAGCCGCACTCGACCAGGTCTTCGGCATGAGCGCCGCGGCGGGAGTGATTTCACTCGGCCTGCTCTACCTTGCCTTTCTGCACCGTACTCGCCGCATCACCTGGCTGGGCCGACTTGCGGACTACGCCGGCGCGAAGACCAACCTCCCCGGGTGGGCAGCTCTGCCGTTGGTGATGTTCATATCCACGATTCTGACCGCGTTCCTTGGCTTCATCTGGGACGTCAGCCTGCACATCGGACGCGGACGCGACGAGGGGCCGCTCGCCAACCCGGCGCACTACTTCATCCTGGTCGGGTTGTTCTTCCTGTTCATCGCCGGTGCGCTCGCAATGATCCTGCCGCTCGACGAGAAGCCCGGCCGCGCCGCGATCAAGTTGACCCGCACGTGGTACGTCCCGACCGGTGGAGTGCTCATCATGGGGGCCGGCCTGTACGCCCTCATCGGATTTCCTCTCGACGACATCTGGCACCGCATCTTCGGTCAGGACGTGACGCTCTGGGGACCGACTCACCTGATGTTGATCGGCGGCGCCGGACTGTCCCTCGTCGGTGTGATTCTGCTCGAGCACGAAGGTCGAATCTCCATGGGCTCGGACGCCGATGGCCCCGATCCGCGCTGGCATCGGAGTCCGGTCCTGACGTGGTTGTTGCGCAGCTCCGCGTTCGGCGGATTGCTTATCGGTCTGTCGGTGTTCCAGATCGAATACGACTTCGGCGTCGAGCAGTTCCAGCTGATCTTCCAGCCGATGCTCATCGCGGGTGCGGGTGCCTTCGCGTTGATCGCCGCCCGCTTGATGGTCGGGCCCGGTGCCGCGGTGTTCGCTGTGGCGTTCGCCGCCGTCGTTCGGGAAATCACCGCTCTGCTCGTCGGACCGGTGTTCGGGGAGCCTCACAACGTGTTCGCTCTGTACCTGGGTGCAGCGATCGTCGTCGAGGTTATCGCGCTCACCCCGCTGGTGAAACGCCGTCTGCTGTTCGGTGCAGTCGCCGGCCTGGGAGTCGGAACCGTCGGAATCTGGGGCGAATCGCTCTGGGTCGACGCCGTTCATCTGTTTCCGTGGACATCGAGCATGTGGCTCGACACGCTGCTGATGACCGTCCCGGTCGGTGTGACCACCGGCCTCGCCGCGGGTCTGTTCGCGCAAGCGCTGAGCGGCGACGGGCTGCCCGGACCGGCCGTTCGCCGAACTGTCGTGTTCGCGATGATTCTCGCCCTCGGCGGAACCGTGGCCAACGGCCTTTCCTTCGAGGTGCCGACGGACGCCACTGCGACAGTGCGGTTGACGGACGCGGAACCTGTCGATGGTTTCCGCATGGTGACCGCCGAGGTGGAGATCGATCCGGTCGATCTCGTCAGCGACGACCCCGAATGGGTATCGATTCTCGCGTGGCAGGGCGGGGGAGACACGTTACGCGGCTTGGTGGTCGACCGACTGGAGGCCACCGGACCCGGCACCTTCCGGTCCACGAAGCCGGTCCCGGTCGACGGCACATGGAAGACCGTCCTCCGCATTCACGACGGTCGCACCCTGACGGCGGCACCGGTGTTCATGGCGGCCGACGAGGGCATCGGAGCAGAGGAGGTGTCCGCCGACGCGTCGTTCACTCGTGACCTGGTCTCGGAGATCACCCTGTTGCAGCGAGAACGGAACTTCGACCATCCGACGTGGTTGTTCGCCGCGGCGTCGCTCGTAGTTCTCGTGTGCACACTGCTGTTGGTCTGGGCTCTTTCCTGGGGCACGGTGCGTATCAGCTCGGTGACCCCCCGAAACTCGCTGCGCACCTCGAGTGAGCACAGAACACCCAGTCGCACATGACAGTTCATCGTTCGAGCTCGCACGACGTCGTCTACCTCGCGGATCACTCGGTCGTGCTGGCGCTGCCGGCTCTGATACCGGCGTTCATCATCGTCGCAGTCGTTCTGTACATCGTCGCGAAGGACCGACGTGCGGAGAGAAACGAGAACGCCGAGAACGAATCCGCCGACTTGCCCGACCGGAGTTCGGACGACCTGCCCAGTAACCACGACGATGGGAAGAAGAAATGAAGTACGTCCGCTGCGCCGCTGTGACGGGCGCTGCGATGTTGTTCCTCTCTGTCGGATGCTCGTCCGCTTCGGACACCGGCAGCAGCACCGCGGCGACGTCCTCGGCCGCCGAGGAGTCCTCGGTGGCCGATCCGCAACCTGTCGGCACGGTCATCGATGTCACCATCACGGGCGGTGACATCTCACCCACGAACGAGCGTCTGGACGCAGTCGTAGGTGAGCCCATCACGCTGCGGGTGAACAGCGACACGACGGACGAACTGCACATACATTCCGTGCCGGACCACACGTTCGAGGTGGAGGCGAAAGCCGATCAGACCTTCGAGTTCACCGTGGACGTGCCCGGTTCGGTGGCGATCGAGCTTCATCACGCCGATCGCACCGTCGCGACGCTCGCTGTCAGGCCGTGATCCTCGCCCACGGGTTGGGCGGTTCCACCGATCTACCCCTGCCGGTCACGTTCGTCCTGATCGGCGGAGCCTGGGCGTTGTCGATTTCGTTCGCCGTTCTGATCTTCGCTTGGCGCACACCACGACTGGATCCGCGCAGGCGGTGGGCAACCGTTCCTCCTACGGCGCAGCGTTTCGTCGATGCACCCGCCACTCGGTGGACGCTGCGTCTCGTGGCGCTCGCTTTCTCGGTGTACGTAGGGTGGGCTGCGTACGCAGGGCCGGAAGATGCGACGAACGCGCTCCCCGGGGTGTTCTACGTTCTCCTGTGGGTCGGCCTGCCGATCGCGTCGGCGTTCCTGGGCCCGGTGTGGCGCATTGTGTCGCCGGTCCGGACGATTCACGCGGTCGTGTGCAGAGCGCTACGCCGCCCCACCTCTACCGGACTGATCGAGTATCCCGCTCGGTTGGGTGCATGGCCTGCCGTCGTAGGGCTGTTCGCATTCGTCTGGCTCGAGCTCGCGTACTCCGATCCAGGGTCTGTGGACGCCATTCGGACGTGGTGTTCGGCGTACGCAATTCTGATGCTCGCCGGGGCTATGACGTTCGGAGACACGTGGTTCGACAGCGGCGATCCGTTCGAGAAGTACAGCGACACGATTGCACGTCTGGCCCCGCTCGCCAGATCACCCGAAGGCCAGCTCGTGCTGCGAAATCCGCTCGACGGTCTACCGACGTTCCCGGTGCTTCCGGGTTCGGTGGGGGTCGTGGCCGTTCTCCTCGGATCGACTGCGTTCGACAGTGCGTCGCAGCTACCGGCCTGGCGCAATGTCGTCGACGACGTATCGGGATCCAGCGACGGAGCGGTCGCGTTCCGCACGGTCGGTCTGCTCGCCCTGGTGTCGATCGTGGGGGCCGCGTTCTGGCTCTGCTGCCAGGCCACCGGCGGAGTGTCCCGAACCGAACGTCGAGCGCTCCCGGGGGCGTTGGCGCATTCGCTCATCCCGATCGCGTTCGGCTACGTGCTGGCTCACTACCTGACCTATTTCGTCGAGAAGGGCCAGAGCACCGTTCTGCTACTGACCGATCCGCTCGGTGACGGGTGGTCTCTGCTCGGGCAGCAGGGGTGGGAAGTGTCCTACGTGTTGTCCGAGCACCCCGGCGTCGTGTCCTCGATCAAGGTTCTGTGTGTTCTGCTCGGCCACGTCCTCGGAGTCGCCGCCGCCCACGACGCATCGCTGCGAATACTGCCGCGCGCCCACCGATTGAGTGGTCAGTTGGCTCTGATGGTGCTGATGGTCTTTTTCACCTTCGGGGGCCTGTTTCTGCTGTTCGGGGGCTGATTCCCGACCCGTCTCTTCTTACTCGACCAACGAGTTAAATGAGCGAACTTTCTATTGTCAGGACAAATGCTTGACATTGGCGTGTGATCCGGATTACATATTGAGCGCAACATCGATTGGTTCACCCGTTCCATGGCGGAACGGCGTCGAGAAAGAGAATTGATGACACTTCAGACGAGTCACGGCACAGGCCGATCAGGTTCACTCCGCGTGCTCCGTACCGGCGCCGTCCTCGGGTTGGCGCTGTGCGCCACCGTGGCCGCGGGATGCTCCAGCACCGGCGGTGCTCCGGAGAGCTCCGGCGGAGGCTCCAATGCAGGTACCGCCGACACACCCCGCGCGACCATCGCGATGATCACGCACGAGGTTCCCGGCGACACGTTCTGGGACCTGATCCGCAAGGGCGCAGAAGCCGCAGCTGCGAAGGACAACATCGAGCTTCGCTATTCCGCGGACCCGGAAGCTCCCAACCAGGCCAACCTCGTGCAGAGCGCCATCGACTCCGACGTCGACGGTATCGCCGTCACGTTGGCCAAGCCCGACGCCATGGCACCCGCCGTCGAAGCAGCTACCGCAGCAGGCATCCCCGTCGTCGCCTTCAATTCCGGTTACGACAGTTGGAAGGATCAGGGAGTCCAGCAGTACTTCGGTCAGGACGAGACCATTGCAGGTGAAGCCGCAGGCGCCCGCCTGACCGCTGACGGCGCCAAGAAGACGCTGTGCATCATTCAGGAACAAGGTCAGGTCGCACTCGAATCCCGCTGTGCAGGCGTAACCCAGGGATTCACCGGAGGCAGCACCGAGATTCTGAACGTCAACAGCAAGGACATGCCCTCGGTTGAGGCGACCATCACCGCCAAGCTGCAGCAGGACCCCAGCATCGATCACATCGTCGCCCTTGGAGCGCCGATTGCACTGACCGCCGTGCAGTCGAAGGCAAACGCAGGCAGTGATGCAACCATCGTCACGTTCGACACCAACGCCGCCCTCGTCGACGCCATCAAGGCCGGTGACGTCGCGTGGGCCATCGACCAGCAGCCGTACCTGCAGGGATACCTTGCAGTCGACTCGCTGTGGCTGTACCTGAACAACGGCAACACCATCGGTGGCGGCACCCCGGTTCTCACCGGTCCCGCGTTCATCGACTCGTCCAACATCGACGCCATAGCCGAGTACGCCCAGAACGGAACTCGCTAGGCGCGCGCCCGACGCGGCCACCCCTCGGCCGCGTCGGGCGCCACCAGCACGGAAGGATTTGTCATGAGTACACAGGCCGATTTGGATCTGTCCAAGCACACCGTTGTCACCGATGAGCGGGTGAAGAAGCAGAAGCCGTTGCAGCGGTTGCTGGTTCGTCCGGAGATCGGCGCGCTGTTCGGCGCGATCGTGATCTTCGTCTTCTTCTGCATCGTCGCTCCA
>NZ_NOXZ01000041.1:0-58996 GCF_002258225.1 Rhodococcus sp. RS1C4
GGTCCCATTCCGAACCCGGAAGCTAAGCCCTCCAGCGCCGATGGTACTGCACCCGACAGGGTGTGGGAGAGTAGGACACCGCCGAACACACTTTCACAGAACACCCCCGGGAACCACACGGTCCCCGGGGGTGTTCTGCATACCCGAACCAAAAACACACCCCACCGTGCAGGACCCCCTCGGACACCGGTCGAGCACCCACGAAAACACCCCCCGAATGTGCGCTGACACCACCACCGCCACACGCACAACACGAGGGTGAATCGACCCTTCCGGACCCGGAGACTCAGTACGAAACCAGAGGTCCGAAGCAGTACGAGTGGATGCGTCTATGTTCTGGTCGTTGCGCATGTGTAGTTGCGTAACCCACATCGGGGGTCTGCAATTTTCAGTTTTCAACCCATTCTCTGTTTGGATGAACGGTGTCGGTCGACCGACGCAGAGCTTTATCTCTTTATAGAAAGGACCCGTTGTGCCGGAAGACAGCAACGACCGCCGCTCCTTCCGTGGCGACGGAAACCCTCGCTTCAACGATTCGCGGGGCCGTGCCGGCGGTGGCGCAGGCCGTTCGGGCAATCCTCGTCGAGGCGAGGGCGGTGGAGGTAGGTCCGACGGGCCTCCTCGTCGTCGAGGCGGTGAAGGCGGATTCTCAGGCGATCGCAGGGGAAGCGGACCCGCGGACAGGCGTCCGCCGCGTCCCGAGGAGCCGGATCTGCCCGACGAGGTCGAGGCCGGTCAACTCGAGCCTGCGATCCGTCGTGATCTGTTGAGTCTCGACAAGAACAATGCCACTGCTGTTGCACGGCATCTCGTGATGGCGAGCCGCTTGCTCGACGACGATCCGCAACTCGCGCTGCAGCATGCGCGTGCTGCGCGGCAGCGGGCGGGGCGTATCGCCGTGGTCCGCGAGACTGCAGGTGTGACCGCTTATCACGCCGGTGAGTGGGCGGAGGCTCTGTCCGAGCTCCGTGCAGCTCGTCGTATGGCCGGTGGACCGGGCCATCTGGCGGTGATGGCGGATTGCGAGCGCGGCTTGGGTCGTCCGGAGCGAGCTATCGAACTCGGTCGAAGCGACGAGGCGCGGGAGCTGACCGGTGAGGCGGCGTCGGAGCTGCGTATCGTCGTTGCCGGTGCGCGTATGGATCTGAGCCAATTCGATCAGGCAGTGGTGACGCTGCAGACTCCTGATCTCGATGCATCGCGTTCGGGCACCGCGGCTGCGCGGCTGTTCTACGTGTACGCCGACGCTCTGGTGGCGGCGGGCCGCGTCGAAGAGGGCGTCAAGTGGTTCCTCAACGCGGCCGCAGCCGACGTCGACGGAGAGACGGACGCCGAGGAGCGCGTCGAGGAGCTGTCCGGGCAGTGACCACTGATTCGGTTCTGAGGTCTCAACACGACGTTCTGTTGCTCGATCTGGACGGCACCGTCTACCAGGGCAAGGATCCGATTCCGGGAGCGGTGGAGTACCTGCGCGGTCGTTCGGAGGACTCCGGGCGTATCGAGAAGCAGTATTTCGTCACCAACAATGCGAGTCGGTCGCCGTCGGATGTTGCGCAGCATCTCGTCGAGCTCGGGTTCGATACGTCGGAGGAGTTCGTGGTGACCAGTGCCCAGGTCGCTGCTCGGATGCTCGCTGAGCGTGTCCCTGCCGGCTCGACGGTCGTGGTGGTCGGCACGGATGCATTGTCGGCGGAGATTTCACTGGTGGGTCTGAGTCCGGTTCGTCGAGCCGAGGGCGAGCCTGCTGCCGTCGTTCAGGGGCACAATCCGGCGACGGATTGGGGAGTTCTCGCCGAAGCCGCGTTCGCCATCCGCGGAGGAGCTGTGTGGGTAGCCACCAACACCGACGCGACCCTGCCGACCGAAAGAGGTCTTGCGCCCGGCAACGGATCGATGGTCGCTGCCGTTCGAACGGCGACCGGCAGCGAGCCGCTGGTGGCAGGAAAGCCGGCGGCGCCCATCATGCAGGACGCCATTCGATTGAGTGAGGCTGCGAGCCCGCTGGTCGTCGGCGACAGGTTGGACACGGACATCGCCGGTGCCTGCACCATCGGCATTCCGTCGCTGCTCGTGCTCACCGGCGTCAGCAGTGCGTTGGATGCGGTGCGTGCGGTGCCGTCGGAGCGTCCGACGCACATCGGTTTCGACCTCGACGTGCTGAATCTGCCCTCCGACAAGTCTCGGGTCGGGGCGAAGCAAGGTTGGTCCGCTGAGGTCCGGGACGCTGCGCTGGTGGTGACCTACAGGGGAACCGACGCACCGGATACCGTGGACGGACTCCTGACAGTAGCCGACGCTGCGTATCGTTCCGATCGAGAGTGGAACACCGTGACGGTCGACGGGGTCGGCACCGAGGTGCTCGCTCGACTGCTTACGTAACCGGCGCGGCGTCGGGCGCTCGGGCACACGTCGGACCTATCCGATAGCGTTAGCGTCGATGAGCACGTCGATTCCACTTCCAGGGCAGCACCGCCCGCAGGATTCAGCGACCCCCGATGTCGACCCGAGCGCCGTCGTGTCGGAGGTCGACGCTTTGCTGGACCGGCTGCCGGGTGAGGGCGACGCACCGATGGATCTGAACGTTCAGGCGCAGATTCTCGGACGGGCGCACGACGTCCTCGTTCATGCGCTCTCCTCCGTGGACAAGAGCTGACATGGCACGACGCGCACGCGTCGACGCCGAGCTCGTTCGTCGTGGCCTGGCGCGCTCGAGGGAACACGCTGTGGAGCTGATCGCTGCCGGGCGGGTGAAGATCTCGGGAACGGTAGCAACCAAGCCTGCGACGGCCGTGGAGGCCGGTACGCCGTTGCTGGTGTCGGAGGCCGAAAACGAAACTCAGTGGGCGTCGAGAGGTGCACACAAGCTTCTGGGAGCACTCGAGGTGTTCGAGCGAGATGGCTTCTCGGTCGCGGGCAAACGGTGCCTCGATGCAGGCGCGTCGACGGGCGGGTTCACCGACGTTCTGCTGAGCAAGGACGCGAAGGAAGTCGTCGCTGTCGACGTCGGATACGGCCAACTCGTCTGGCGCTTGCAGTCCGACGAGCGGGTTCATGTCGTCGATCGAACCAACGTGCGTTCCATCGATGCGGACACGATCGGAGGTCGTGTCGAGGTCGTGGTCGCGGACCTGTCGTTCATCTCGCTCAAACTGGTGTTGCCTGCGTTCGTGGCGTGCACGGCGCCCGATGCGGACTTGGCCTTGATGGTGAAGCCGCAGTTCGAGGTCGGCAAGGACCGTGTCGGTTCAGGCGGTGTGGTTCGTGATCCGCAGCTGCGCATCGAGACGGTCGTCGACGTGGCACGAGCCGCTGCCGAGCTGAACTTGTCGCTTCGGGACGTGACGGCGAGTCCGCTTCCCGGTCCCTCGGGCAACGTCGAGTATTTTTTGTGGCTACGATCGCACTCGTCCGCGCAGGAACCTGCTGCGGAGGCCGATGTGCAGGCCTTGGTAGAACGCGCGGTCGAGGAGGGCCCACAATGACTTTCGTTCCGGCGACTACTCCGGTGCGCGAGGTCTTGCTGGTCGCTCATCCGGGTCGTCGCGAGATCGCCGACACCGCCAGACGGGTCGCGAAGGTGCTGGGTGAAGCGGGCATTCGCCTGCGCGTGTTGTTGGACGAGGTGGATTCGTCGCGTATCGAAGCCGTCGGCCCTTCCGGTACCGACGTGACACTTGGTGCAGATCTGGAACTGTCGGTCGTCGAGTTCGGTCCCGACGCCGCTGCGGGTTGTGAGCTGGTGCTGGTGCTGGGCGGGGACGGTACGTTTCTGCGGGCAGCGGAACTTGCACGCAGCGCGGACATTCCGGTGTTGGGGATCAATCTCGGACGTATCGGGTTCCTTGCCGAAGCGGAGGCAGAGAATCTCGAAGAGGTACTCACCCGAGTGGTGAGTCGGGAGTACCGCGTCGAGCAGCGAATGACGCTGGACATCGCGGTGCGCGTCGGCGACCGGGTTGTCGAGCGAGGCTGGGCCTTGAACGAGGCCAGCATCGAGAACGGTTCACGCCTCGGCGTACTCGAGGTCGTGTTGGAGGTCGACGATCGTCCCGTCTCCGCGTTCGGCTGCGACGGGGTGTTGATCGCGACGCCCACAGGGTCGACGGCGTATGCCTTCTCTGCCGGCGGTCCGGTGGTGTGGCCCGAGTTGGAGGCGATTCTGGTCATCCCCAGCAATGCGCACGCGTTGTTCGCGCGTCCTTTGGTGACCAGTCCTGAGTCGTTCATCGCCGTGGAAACGGATGCCGCCGGGCACGACGCGTTGGTGTTCTGTGATGGACGTAGAACTATGAAGTTGCCTGCCGGCGGCCGCGTCGAAGTCATCCGTGGGGGCACGCCGATTCGGTGGGTTCGCCTGGATTCGGCACCGTTCGCCGATCGAATGGTCACCAAGTTCGCGCTACCTACATCAGGATGGCGGGGGAGAGCGAGGTAAGCATGCTCGAAGAGATTCGAATCGACAGCCTCGGAGTCATTTCAACTGCAAGCGCACAGTTCCACGAAGGACTCACAGTCCTGACCGGTGAAACGGGTGCGGGCAAGACGATGGTCGTCACGAGCCTGCACCTGCTGTCGGGTGCCCGCGCCGACGCAGGCAGGGTGCGCCTCGGCGCCGATCGTGCAGTCGTCGAGGGCAGGTTCAGCACCGAAACCGCGTCGGCGCAAGTTGTCGACGAGGTCGAGCGTGTACTCGAATCGGCCGGGGCTCAGCGCGACGAGGACGACTCCATCATCGCGTTGCGGACCGTCAACGCAGACGGACGATCGCGCGCCCACCTCGGGGGCAGAAGTGTCCCGGCAGCAATTCTGTCCGGCTTCACCGATTCGTTGCTGACCGTCCATGGCCAGAACGATCAGTTGCGGCTGCTCCGCGCGGACCGTCAGCTCGATGCGCTCGACCGGTTCGCAGGTGACTCGGTCGCCACGCCGCTGAAGAAGTATCGCACCGCACGCACCGAGTGGCTCGCTGCCAGAACCGAACTCATCGACCGCACCGAGCGCAGCCGCGAGCTGGCACAGGAAGCCGACCGGTTGCAGTTCGGCCTACAGGAGATCGATGCCATCGCGCCCGAGATGGGCGAGGACGTCACCATCGCCTCCGACGTGCGACGGCTCGGCGACCTGGATTCGCTGCGCGAAGCCGCCGAAGGTGCCGGCGCAGCGCTGGTGGGGGCTGCGGACGACGTCGGCGACGGCATTTCGGCTCTTCATCTTCTGGGCGAGGCCAGAACAAGGCTTGAACAGACCGACGACACCACGTTGACCGATCTGCTGCCCCGGCTGAACGACGCGTTGGCGTTGGTCACCGATATCGGCGCGGACATCACGAGCTACCTCTCCGACCTACCGTCCGATCCGTCCGCGCTCGAGACGATGCTCAACCGTCAGTCCGAGCTGAAGTCGTTGACGCGGAAGTACGCAGCGGATGTCGACGGTGTCATCGCGTGGGCCGACGATGCGCGTGATCGTCTGTCGAAGATCGATGTGTCGGCCGACGCTCTCGCCGAATTGTCCGCGAAGGTCGAATCCGCTGCGGTCGAGGTGTCCGCGGCAGCGAGCAAACTGACGGCTGCGCGAGCCAAGGCAGCCGCGAAGCTGGCCAAAGCCGTCAGCACGGAGCTGGCGGGTCTGGCGATGGGCAAAGCCAAATTGCAGCTGGATCTGCGCACGATCCCCGCCGGACCCCAGGACTCCGCGCCGCTGTCGGTCGACGGTGCAGAGCTTCATGCCGGTGCCAGCGGTGTCGACGAGGTCGAGTTCAAACTGTCGGCGCACGACGGGGCTCAGGCGCTACCCATCAGCAAGAGCGCCTCAGGCGGCGAACTGTCCCGCGTGATGTTGGCGCTCGAGGTCGTGTTGGCAGGGTCCGACAAGGGCGCCACCATGGTCTTCGACGAGGTCGATGCCGGTGTCGGTGGTCGCGCAGCGGTCGAGGTCGGACGACGGCTGGCTCGCCTGGCGAGGACGCACCAGGTCATCGTCGTCACTCACCTGCCTCAGGTAGCTGCATTCGCCGACACACATCTGGTGGTCGACAAAGCGGACACGAAGAAGGGCGCTGCCAACAGCGGCGTGAAAACACTGTCCTCGTCGGAAAGAGTCGTCGAGTTGGCCCGAATGTTGGCAGGTCTGGACGACACCGAAACCGGTCGGGCCCACGCAGAAGAACTACTCGCCACCGCCCGCGCAGACCGACAAAAATAACCGCCGCAGCTTCGATCCGGTCATTCCTGCAGGCTCCACTCCTTCCTTCCGGTCATTCCTGCAGGCTCCACTCCTTCCTTCCGGTCATTCCTGCAGGCTCCACTCCTGCTGGTACAGATGTGACCAGTGTGGTAATTGGTTCGGCGCGCCTCCACCGTCGGGCGTGTCGTCGGCGTCATCATGGGTGCCATGAAGATGCCGGCTCTGCTGTCACGCAATCAGGATTCGCTGCCCGGAATCAGTGGTATCGCCCGGGTCGATCGCAACACTGCCAAGCTGCTGAAACGCGTCGGTCCAGGGGACATCGTCGTGCTCGACGAGCTCGATCTGGACAGGCTGACGGCGGATGCGCTCGTTTCGGCGGGTGTGCTGGCGGTCGTCAACGCCTCCCCGTCGATCTCGGGAAGGTACCCCAATCTCGGACCCGAGGTGATCGTCGCGAACGGCATCACCCTGATCGACTCGGCCGGCGCCGAGGTGTTCAAGAAGATCAAGGACGGGTCGAAGATCCGCTTGAACGACGGCGGCGTCTACACGGGCGACCGTCGCCTCGCCAAAGGTGAGGAGCAGAGCGAAGCCGAGATCTCCGATCGGATGATCGAGGCCAAGACCGGTCTGGTCGACCATCTGGAGGCGTTCTCGGGCAACACGATCGAGTTCATCCGCACCGAGAGTCCGTTGCTGATCGACGGTGTCGGTGTGCCGGACATCGACATCGTGTTGCAGGATCGCCATGTCGTGGTGGTGGCCGACGGTCCCGGTCACGCCGAGGATCTGAAGAATCTCAAGCCGTTCATCAAGGAGTACCAGCCGATCATCATCGGTGTCGGCGCCGGCGCGGACACGGCGATGAAGGCGGGATACCGACCCGATCTGATCGTCGGAGACCCCGAGGAGATCACGGCGCAGACCCTCAAGTCCGGCGCGGAGGTCGTTCTTCCTGCCGACTCCGACGGTCATGCCAACGGTCTCGAGCGCATCCAGGATCTGGGCATCGGCGCGATGACGTTCCCGGCGACGGGCGCGCCCGCCGATCTGGCACTGCTGCTGGCCGACCACCACGGGGCGTCGTTGATCGTCACCGTCGGTAGCCCGGCAAGTCTGGACGAGTTCTTCGACCGCGGTCGCCGCAATACCAATCCCGCGGCGTTCATGACCCGACTGAAGGTGGGCGCGAAGTTGGTGGACGCCAAAGCCGTTGCGACTCTGTATCGCAGTCGCGTCTCCGGCGGGGCCATCGCACTGCTGATTCTTGCGGCTCTGGTTGCGGTGATCGTCGCTCTGGTGGTGTCCAACATGGGCGGCGACGTGCTCGATTGGGCTGTGAACCTCTGGAATCAGTTCGCGACGTGGGTTCAGGGGCTGCTCGCGTGATTTCGATGCGTCAACATGCCATTTCGATCGCGGCGATCTTCGTTGCTCTCGCGATCGGCGTGGTTCTCGGTTCCGGGTTGCTGTCGAGCGGCCTCGTCTCGGGCCTTCGCGACGACAAGACCGATCTCGAGAACGAAGTCGGTGCGCTGCAGGACACCAACAATCAACTCGGCGAGCAGCTGAACTCCGCGGACGGTTTCGACGCTGCGGTGTCAGGCCGCGTCGTACGCGACGCGTTGCTGGACAGGAGTGTCGTCGTCATCACCACTCCCGACGCGGACCCAGGCGACGTCGACGGCGTGACGCGGTCCATCGAGGCGTCGGGTGCTGCGGTGACGGGCCGGGTGTCGCTCACCGATTCGTTCGTCTCCGCTGCGAGCGGCGACGATCTGCGGACGCGCCTCACCAACGTGGTGCCTGCCGGGATTCAATTGCGCACGGGTGCAGTGGATCAGGGCAGCATGGCCGGCGATCTGCTCGGTTCGGTGTTGTTGCTGAACGCACAGACCGCAGAGCCTCAGTCGACGCCGGAAGAGCTCGCGTTGGCTCTCGAGACGCTGCGCAGCGGCGGGTTCATCGCGTACGACAACGGTGCTGTTGCACCCGCTCAGCTCGCAGTGGTCGTCACCGGTGGTAGTTCCGAGGACGGTGACGGCAATCGAGGTGCGATCGTCGCGAGGTTCGCCGGCGGACTCGACGCCCGGGGAGCGGGCACGGTTCTTGCCGGTCGCACCGGAGCCGCGAACGGGAACGGGCCGGTCGCCGTCGTGCGGGCAGATCCGGCGTTGTCCACGGGCGTGAGCACGGTCGACAACGTCGACCGTGAGGCGGGACGGATCACGACAACCCTCGCGCTGCAGGAGCAATTGGACGGTGCTGCGGGGCGGTACGGCACCGGGGCCAACTCGACGGCAGTGACGGTGGGGGCCCCCGCGCGGTAACTCGCAGCACAGAAGTGGCGAGTCGTTCGCGTGAACTGCCGTAGTGGTGTTACCGTGAAGACCCGTGGGTAGCAGGCCCATTATGGACGTTGTACCTCTCTTGTCAGCTCTCTGGCAGGAGCAAGCCCTGCAGATTGGTCACGGGAGCATCATTGTCACGCCTTCAGTCGCGATCTGACACCAAGCACATCTTCGTCAGCGGAGGCGTTGCGTCTTCGCTCGGCAAGGGCCTCACGGCGTCGAGCCTCGGGCAGCTACTGACCGCACGTGGCCTTCGCGTCACCATGCAGAAGCTCGATCCCTACCTCAACGTGGATCCGGGCACCATGAATCCGTTCCAGCACGGCGAGGTCTTCGTGACCGAGGACGGCGCGGAGACGGACCTGGACGTCGGCCACTACGAGCGGTTCCTCGATCGCGATCTCTCCGGGTTCGCGAACGTCACCACCGGTCAGGTCTACTCTGCCGTGATCGCCAAGGAACGCCGCGGTGAGTACCTGGGAGACACCGTTCAGGTCATCCCGCACATCACCGACGAGATCAAGAGTCGCATCCTTGCGATGAACGGGCCGGATCTGCAGGGGCATCAGCCCGACGTCGTCATCACCGAGATCGGCGGCACTGTCGGCGATATCGAGTCGCAGCCGTTCCTCGAGGCCGCTCGCCAGGTCCGTCACGACGTCGGACGCGAGAACGTCTTCTTTCTGCATGTGTCGCTGGTTCCGTTCCTCGCCCCGTCGGGCGAGCTGAAGACCAAGCCGACGCAACACTCCGTCGCGGCGCTGCGCAGCATCGGTATTCAGCCGGACGCGTTGATTCTGCGCTGCGATCGGGAGGTCACTCCGGGCCTCAAGAACAAGATCGCGCTCATGTGCGACGTCGACGTCGACGGCTGCATCTCCACCCCCGACGCGCCGTCGATCTACGACATCCCGAAGGTCCTGCACAAGGAAGGCCTGGACGCGTACGTCGTCCGCAAGCTCGGACTTCCGTTCCGTGACGTCGACTGGACGGTGTGGGGCGGTCTCCTCGAGCGTGTTCACGAGCCCCGCGAGACGGTGCGTGTCGGCCTCGTCGGCAAGTACGTCGATCTACCCGACGCTTACCTGTCGGTCACCGAGGCGCTTCGTGCCGGAGGTTTCGCGCACCGGTCGAAGGTCGAGATCAAGTGGGTGCCGTCCGACGAATGCGCGACGCCTGCCGGTGCGCATGCTGCCTTGGGCGATGTCGATGCGGTGCTGATTCCCGGAGGGTTCGGTATTCGCGGTATCGAGGGCAAGCTCGGAGCTATCGAGTTCGCGCGGACACGGAAGGTTCCGCTGCTGGGGTTGTGCCTCGGGTTGCAGTGCATGGTCATCGAGGCGGCGCGCTCGGTGGGCTTGACCGACGCCAATTCGGCCGAGTTCGAGCCGGACACGAAGTACGCCGTCATCTCGACGATGGCGGACCAGGAGGATGCTGTCGCCGGTGAGGCAGATCTCGGTGGAACGATGCGTCTGGGTGCCTACCCGGCGAAGTTGAACAAGGGATCTGTCGTGGCCGGTGCGTACGGTGCGACGGAGGTGTCCGAGCGTCACCGTCATCGGTACGAGGTCAACAACACCTACCGTGACCGAATCTCCAAGAGCGGCTTGGTCTTCAGCGGGACTTCACCCGACGGCCACCTCGTGGAGTTCGTCGAGCTGCCCGCGTCGGTGCATCCGTTCTTCGTCGGTACGCAGGCTCACCCCGAGCTGAAGAGCCGCCCGACGCGTCCGCATCCGCTCTTCGCGGCACTGATCAATGCGGCGTTGAAGTACAAGGCCGCCGAGCGTCTTCCGGTCGATGTGCACGGTGAAGAGGCCACCAAGGATTCCGAGTTCCCGGTGTCCGGTGCCACTACCGAAAGCGTCGGATGACCACTTCGGAATCCGGCTCGAGTCCGCAGGACCGCCACGAGTTCACCACCGTCGCAACCAAAACCGTGTACGAGGGTGCAATTCTGGCGCTTCGGCTCGACCAGGTCGAGATGCCGGGCGGACGTGTGGCCGAGCGTGAGGTCGTCGAACATCACGGCGCTGTGGCGATCGTGGCACTCGACTCGTCGGACCGCGTCGCGATGATCGAGCAGTACCGTCACCCGATCGGTCGGCGCCTGTGGGAGCTGCCTGCCGGTCTGCTCGACGAGCTCGACGAGCCACCTGTCGACGCCGCCAAGCGCGAACTGGCCGAGGAGACCGGTCTTGCCGCGGACACGTGGTCGGTGCTCGTCGACGTGACGGCGTCGCCAGGCTTCACCGACGAGTGTGTGCGGATCTTCCTCGCGGAAGATCTGTCCGAGGTGGACCGCCCGGAAGCACGGGACGAAGAAGCGGACTTGGTGCTGCAATTCGTCCCGTTGACCGAAGCCGTCCAACGCGCCCTGTCCGGCGAGTTCATCAACGCCTCCGCGGTGTCGGGGATCCTCGCCTTGGCAGCGTCCAGGGCTGGGTCAACGCCGCTGCGGCCCGCCGACGCCCCGTGGCCGGATCTTCCGACGACCTTCGAGCTGCGGAAGCGTTCTCACGGATAGGTCAGGGGTGCTGGCGAAGCAGATATCCGCGTATCTCGATCACCTCGAGGTCGAGCGCGGTGCTGCGAAGAACACTCTGTCCTCGTACCGCCGGGATCTTCGGCGGTACGAGGCCTTCCTGTCCGGGCATCACATCGACGATCTCGGAGCCGTCGGCGAACAGGACGTCACCGCGTTCGTCATCGAGCTCCGACGTGGGGGAGACGAGTTTCCACCTCTCGCTGCGAGTTCCGCCGCGCGCACCCTCATCGCGGTCCGCGGGCTGCACAAGTTCGCGGCACTCGAAGGCTTCACCCGCGTCGACGTGGCGAGGGCGGTCAAGCCGCCGACGCCCAGTCGTCGGTTACCCAAGTCTCTGCCGCTGGATCAGGTCATCGCGATTCTCGACGCTGCGACGACGGACGGCGCCGACGCTCCGAGAGGGCTGCGGGACAAGGCGCTACTCGAGTTGCTCTACTCGACGGGCGCTCGTATCTCGGAAGCCGTAGGCCTCGACGTCGACGACATCGACACCGACAACCGTGCGGTACTGCTGCGCGGCAAGGGCGACAAGCAGCGCGTCGTACCGATCGGCCGTCCGGCGGTCGACGCCGTCGACGCGTATCTCGTGCGGGGTCGACCGGCGCTGGCGAAGAAGGCGACTCCTGCGCTGTTTCTCAATGCTCGGAGCGGGCGGTTGTCACGGCAGAGTGCGTGGCAGGTGCTGCACACGGCGGCGGAACGGGCCGGTATCGCCACCGCGGTCTCCCCGCACACATTGCGGCATTCGTTCGCTACGCACCTGCTCGACGGTGGTGCGGATGTGCGCGTCGTTCAGGAGCTTCTCGGGCACGCATCGGTGACGACGACGCAGATCTACACCCTTGTCACCGTCAACACGCTTCGTGAAGTGTGGGCCGAGGCGCATCCGCGCGCCCGGTGACATGCTTTGCGCGTGTCCGGCGAAGGTGTCGACCGAGCACGCGGTAGCGTTGGACAGCAGTCGCGAAGGAAGAATCGCACAGTACGAACGGACAGGGGAGCGCTGGAGACGTGTCGACACCGTGGCCGCCAGCGGCGGAGTCTGGTTCGGAGAAGACCTGGGAAGAGTCGACCCCTACGCCTCCCGCTCCACCGGCACCGCAGGGCCCGGCCACGCACTCGGCTCCGGCGAGTGACTCGTCCTATCGAAGCTACGAGGCCACTCCCGACGGCCTCACGCCCCAGCATCCGCACAACGAAGGCGCGTTGTTCCATACGCGTCAGCCCGACACCAGCCGTGAGACGAGAGAAACCATTCCTGCGGCAACCGAATTAGGCCCGACCGGTCGCAAGACCAGGGAGGTCCCCGATCCCCAGCCCTTGGCGAAGCACGGTCCCGCGAAGATCATCGCGATGTGCAACCAGAAGGGTGGCGTCGGCAAGACGACGTCGACGATCAACCTCGGTGCGTCGCTTGCCGCCTACGGCAGGCGTGTCCTGCTCGTCGATCTCGACCCTCAGGGTGCGTTGTCGGCCGGCCTCGGCGTCGCGCACCACGAGCTGGATCTGACGGTCTACAACCTGCTCGTCGAACCGAAGATTTCCGCCGACGACGTCCTGATGCGCACGCGGGTGGAGAATCTGGATCTCCTGCCGAGCAACATCGACCTGTCGGCAGCCGAGATCCAGTTGGTGACCGAGGTGGGCCGCGAGCAGACGCTCGGTCGGGTTCTGCATCCGGTGCTCGATCGGTACGACTACGTGCTCATCGACTGCCAGCCGTCCCTGGGTCTGCTCACCGTCAACGCACTCACCTGCGCCGACGAGGTGCTCATTCCGATGGAGTGCGAGTACTTCAGTCTGCGCGGTCTGGCGCTGCTCAACGACACCGTCGAGAAGGTGCGCGACAGGCTGAATCCTCGGCTGAAGCTGGCCGGCATCGTGGTGACGATGTTCGACGCGAGGACGCTGCATTCGCGTGAGGTCATGACTCGTGTCGTCGAGGTGTTCGGCGACGTCGTCTACGACACGGTGATCACTCGGACGGTCCGGTTCCCCGAGACGTCCGTCGCCGGCGAGCCGATCACCACCTGGGCGCCCAAATCGTCTGGTGCACAAGCCTATCGGTCGTTGGCCCGTGAGGTCATCTACCGTTCCGGTCCGTAACCGATGACCGACACCGCCACCGAGACCACGCCGATCGAAGTACCCGAGAACGAGGACCCGTCGCGTTTTCGTGTTCGGCTGCTCAACTTCGAGGGGCCGTTCGATCTCCTCCTCACACTGATCAGTCAGCATCGCCTCGACGTCACCGAAGTCGCGCTGCACACTGTCACCGACGATTTCATCTCCTTCACCAAGAGCCTGGGCAAGGAGATGGGCCTCGATCAGACGACGGAGTTTCTGGTCGTCGCGGCGACTCTGCTGGATCTGAAAGCGGCGAGGCTGCTGCCGTCGGGTGATGTCGAGGACGCCGAGGATCTTGCCCTTCTCGAAGTGCGCGATCTTCTGTTCGCGCGGTTGTTGCAGTATCGGGCGTACAAGCAGGTTGCTCAGCTCTTCGGCGAGCTCGAGGCAGCAGCCCTGCGTCGGTATCCGCGGTCGGTCTCCGTGGAGGACCGCTACACCGACCTGATCCCCGAGGTGCTGTTGGGCGTCGATGCAGCTCGATTTGCGGACATCGCGGCGGCTGCCTTCCGGCCGAAGCCGATCCCGAAGGTCGGTCTCGATCACATTCACCAGCACTCGGTGTCGGTTCCCGAGCAGGCGAAGTGGGTCATGGAACGGCTGGAGAGCAAAGGCGAGGGCGCATGGACGCCGTTCTCGGAGCTGACCGAGGGATGCGAACACACCGTGGAGATCGTCGCGCGGTTCCTTGCGCTGCTCGAGTTGTTTCGCGAGCAGGTTCTGGCGTTCGAGCAGCCCGAGCCGCTGGGTGAGCTGTTGGTGACGTGGACGGGTAAGGAGAAGTCGGGGCAGGTTCTGGTCTCGGCGGTGGATTATGGATGAGCAACAGCCGCTCGACGTGGAGTCTGCGGAGGAGACGGACGAGCTGGACGACGCCACGCTCGTCTCGGCTCTGGAGGCCGTCCTGCTGGTGGTGGATTCGCCGGCATCGAACGAGCAGTTGGCGTCGGCCGTCGGGAGCGATGTCGGACGCGTGAAGCCGATTCTCCAGAGGATGTCCGCGGATCTGACCGAACGACGCAGCGGAATCGATCTCCGATACGCCGGTGACGGCTGGCGTTTCTACACGCGCACGGTGTACGCGCCGTACGTGGAGAGGCTGCTTCTCGACGGCGCTCGGTCCAAGCTCACACGCGCGGCATTGGAGACTCTCGCCGTTATCGCATATCGTCAACCGTTGACCCGCGCGCGAGTCAGCGCCGTGCGAGGGGTCAACGTCGACGGAGTGATGCGCACGTTGCTCGCTCGCGGACTGATTTCGGAAGCTGGAGTGGATCCGGAATCGAACGCAACCATGTACTCCACAACCGAGTTGTTCCTCGAACGGCTCGGTCTGGCTTCGCTCACGGATCTGCCACCGCTGGCACCGTTGTTGCCGGGAGTGGACCTGATCGACGAGATCAGTGACAGCATGGATACCGACCCGAGAGTCACCCGCTCCACCAAGAACCGCGGATCGAAACCCGATCCGGTAGCCGAGCTCGACTCGGACGACTGATAGGTAAAGAAGTGAACAAGCCCGCTCGCCGTGATGGCACACCGGACAGGAACAAACGACAGGCTCCGCGTAGGAAGCCGACGACCGGACGGTCGGAGGATCCGCGCGAGAACCGACGCAGGGACGATGCACCCCGCGCCGGAGGACCCCGCAAGGCTGTCCCGCGCAAAGGCGTCGACCAGCGCAAACCCTTCGAGAACAAGCCGGTCGACAGTGGCATCAACGATCGCAGCAACGACGCAGTGCCGCGCAAGAAGCCCTCTCGGCCCAAGCCACCGAAGCCGCAGAAGAAGCAGGCTCCGTCGACCACCATTTCCAACGCGAAGCCCGCGAAGCACCAGTACATCGAGCCCGACGCCAAGCGGCGTCACGTCCCGCGCGGTGAGGGTGTGCGTCTGCAGAAGGTGCTCGCTCAGGCCGGTGTCGCATCGCGCCGGGCTGCCGAAGAACTGATCGCCGACGGTCGCGTCGAGGTCGACGGCCGCATCGTCACCGAGCAGGGAATCCGGATCGATCCGGACGTCGCGATCGTCCGCGTCGACGGCACACGCATCGTCGTGAAGGAAGAACTCGTTCACCTCGCGATGAACAAGCCGCGTGGATGGCAGTGCACCATGTCCGACGATCTGGGACGCCCGTGCGTCGGCGACATCGTCTCCGAGCGCGTGCAGGCAGGGCAGCGACTGTTCCACGTCGGACGTCTCGATGCCGACACCGAGGGCCTTCTGCTCTTCACCAACGACGGTGATCTTGCTCACCGCTTGATGCATCCGTCGTACGAGGTGTCGAAGACCTACCTGGCCACGTTGTTCGGCGCGATCCCGCGGGATCTGGGCAAGAAGCTCAAGGCCGGCGTCACCCTCGACGACGGTCCGGTGAAGGTCGACGGGTTCGCGCTCCTCGACATCTCCAACGGCCTGTCACTCGTGCGCGTCACGCTGCACGAGGGCCGCAAGCACATCGTCAGGCGCCTGTTCGACTCGGTCGGATTCCCGGTCGGTCGCCTCGTGCGCACCGACGTCGGCAACGTTGCTCTCGGCGACCAGCGTCCCGGCACGTTGCGTGTGCTGGGACGCGGCGAGGTCGGCAAGCTCTACGAGTCGGTCGGTCTGTGATGAACGATCTCGGCATCGACGGGCTGGTCATTGCCATGGACGGGCCGTCGGGAACCGGTAAGTCGACGGTCTCGCGCAAGCTCGCCACGGCACTCGACGCTCGGTACCTCGACACCGGTGCGATGTACCGCGTGGCGACGGTGTGGGTGCTGCGCGCCGGAATCGATCCGACGGATTCGGAGAAGGTGGCCGACGTCGTCGCGACGCTTCCTCTGGACATCGGCACCGACCCCGCGGCGGAGGCAGTCACTCTTGCAGGTGAGGACGTTTCGGAGGAGATCCGAGGAGAGGCCGTCACCAAGGCGGTCTCTGCTGTGTCGGCCGTTCCTCGGGTGCGGGAGCTCCTGGTGCAGAAGCAGCGCGACATCTCGGCGTCGTTTCCGCGGATCGTCGTGGAGGGTCGCGACATCGGGACCGTCGTGTTGACCGACGCCGACGTCAAGGTCTTCCTGACGGCGTCGCCGGAAGCACGGGCGGACCGACGCAACAAACAGAACATCTCTCAGGGACGGGTCGACGATTACGAGGCAGTTCTCGCCGACGTCCAACGCCGCGATCATGCGGATTCCACTCGCGCCGTATCTCCGTTGCGGCCTGCCGAGGATTCCGTGATCGTGGATACCAGCGATCTGGGCATGGACGGCGTCATCGACGCGTTGCTCCAGGTTGTGCACGACAGAACTGGAGTGAAGCAGTGACCGAGGAATTCTACGCAGGCGAGGTCGCAGGCGACGGCACGTGGAGCGAAGAGGGGGAGTGGGACCTTCTCGATTACGTCGACGGTGACGATGCAGAGGCAGCGGTCGCAGTCCCGACTCTCGCAGTCGTCGGACGGCCCAACGTGGGAAAGTCGACGCTGGTCAACCGCATCATCGGCCGACGCGAAGCAGTTGTCGAGGACATTCCCGGCGTCACGCGTGACCGAGTGTCCTACGAGGCCAACTGGGCCGGACGTCGGTTCCTGGTGCAGGACACCGGCGGGTGGGAGCCCGACGCCAAGGGACTGCAGCAGTCCGTTGCGCGCCAGGCCGAGTTGGCGATGAACACCGCCGACGCGATTCTGCTCGTCGTCGACGCACGCGTCGGGTCGACGACGACCGACGAAGCGGTTGCGCGAGTGCTGCGCCGCTCGAAAACTCCGGTGCTGTTGGTGGCCAACAAGGTCGACGACGGACGCACCGAGTCCGAGGTTGCATCACTGTGGTCGCTCGGCCTCGGCGAGCCGAATGCGGTGTCGGCGACGCACGGCCGCGGCACCGGTGATCTGCTCGATCGCGTTCTCGAAGCGCTCCCGGAAACTCCCCGCGAAGGTATTCCCGGCGGCGGTCCGAGACGAGTCGCCTTGGTCGGTAAGCCCAACGTCGGCAAGTCGTCGTTGATCAACAAGCTGTCCGGCGACGAGCGATCCGTTGTGCACGACGTTGCAGGTACGACCGTCGATCCCGTCGACTCCCTCGTCGAATTGGGCGGTAAGACATGGCGTTTCGTCGATACGGCCGGCCTGCGCAAGCGAGTCAGCCATGCCAGCGGCGCCGAGTTCTACGCGTCGCTGCGGACGAAATCGGCCATCGAGGCCGCCGAGGTCGCAATCCTGCTCATCGACTCGTCACAGGTCATCTCGGAGCAGGATCTGCGTGTTCTGTCGATGGTCGCCGACGCGGGCCGTGCGCTCGTGCTGGCGTTCAACAAGTGGGACCTCGTGGACGAGGACCGTCGACTGCAGTTGGAGAAGGAGATAGATCGCGATCTCGCTCGGGTGCCGTGGGCGCAGCGTGTCAACATCTCCGCGCACACCGGCAGGGCCGTGCAGAAGCTCGTTCCGGCCCTCGAAACAGCTCTCGAATCCTGGGACAAGCGAATCCCCACCGGCAGGCTCAACAACTGGCTCAAGGAGGTCGTCGCCGCGACGCCCCCGCCGATGCGTGGTGGGCGTCTGCCGAGAATCATGTTCGCCACCCAGGCGACCACCCGTCCGCCGACATTCGTTCTGTTCACCACAGGCTTCCTCGAGGCCGGCTACCGCCGGTTCATCGAGCGGCGTCTGCGTGAAGAGTTCGGCTTCGACGGCAGCCCCGTCCGTGTCTCGGTCCGTATCCGCGAAAAGCGCGAGCGGCCGGGCAAGGGCAACAACCGCCGATAGATTCTCCGCCCACCCCTGACCAGGCGATTTCGTGTCAGGGGTGGGGCTGGGGTAATCTCATCGAGCGCCTTAACCGGCGCGGCGGGCTGTGGCGCAGCTTGGTAGCGCACTTGACTGGGGGTCAAGTGGTCGCAGGTTCAAATCCTGTCAGCCCGACATCTATTTGCGCAGTTCAGAGGCGGTTTCGGAGAGATCCGGGGCCGCCTTTTTCGTTCGAAATAGAGCCTCAGTGTCACGAGTTGTCACAACTCGGTCGGAACTCGCGTTTTGGGTCCATATGGATTCATGTCTGCGGTGTCCGCAGATTCGTGCGTCCACCAGTCCCGCGCAATGCGCGCGGGCACTTCCAACCCACCGTGGACTTCTCTGAACTAAGTGAGACCTGGGAATTGCTAGATGTTTGCTACCGCCCTGCCGGCCCGGCGGAGTTCGCACTGACAATGCCGTCGGATCTTGACGCCGTAAATTGCATTCTCCGCACCATCTAAGCCAAAACTCCCGGTCAGCGCAGTTTTGCACTGGGGACATGTCAGTGACCTGCATTAGGCTGCTCATATGGACTTCCGGCCGGGCCGTGCACCTGCTGTGAGCACTGTCGCGGGCACCCCCGAAGGCGGCAGGTCGTTGGCGGTCGGGCCGGAGGTCCCGCCCGCCGTCACGAAACGGATCGCGGCCGCCGTGCAATCCTCGCGGTCGGAGGGAACGCGCAAGACCTACGCGGCCGCGTGGAGACGCTTTATGAATTGGTGCGACATGAATGGTCACGTGACGTTGCCTGCGCACCCGATCACCGTCGCCGCCTACCTCGTCGACGCGGCCGACACCCGTACCGAAACAGGGGAGCGGGCCTACGCCGTCGCTACGTTCGGTACTTGGATCGCGGCGATCAACAGTCGGCACGGTCGCCGTTAGAGCCTTCTCGCGACAGTGCAGAACCAACCTCGATGCCGCGGTCTGACGCGAGGATTACGTCCAATCTATAGGGCGTACGTGAGCTTGACGAGTTCCTGGGCATACCTGTCGGCTGCAGCTCGAACGGAGTCCTCCGATGCAAAACCAACCAGCACCAACACCTGAACACAACCGATTCCCGCAGCTACGAACGGGCCGGCAACGCCGATGTCCACAACTGAGCAGGCAGCCAGGACCCCCAGAATGGCGCAAGCAAGCGTTGCCGCGACCCCGATTATGATTCCTTTCGGGCGCAATCCAAGCAAGCTGCGTCGGAAGCAGTACCAAACTAAAGTGTTCTTTAGTAGCGGGTAGTTTCCTGCGTCTCGGGTTAACGCAATTATTCGGCCGACCGCCGTCTCATAAATTTGATCGGCGCGTCGGGGGTCTGCACGTTCCTCCGACTCAGAGGGCAAACGGAGCGTTGAGCCAATCAACAGGGCTAGTGTGCGGTGTAAGTCGGCCACCCGCTCGGGATTTCCTGCGTTCACCCATCGAAGAAGTGACGTTGTGGGTGGCCCACCCCAGCTCGCCCACAGTGTCGGTTCAAGGTTTTTTCCTGGATTGTGACCAAGATGTACAGACAATGTGCACACCGCCAACCATAGAGGCACTGGTACGACCTGCCACCACTGCGCGGCAGCGCCGAGTTCGGATGCGATGACCTGCAGGAGCGCGACTACCGGACTGCTCACGATCAGACTCGGGAGACCGTAAGCGCGAAAATCAAATGTATCAATCATTTTTGGCAATTCCACGTCTATTCCGAATCTTCGACTAGCGGTCCCAGACTCGGAATCGGTGTCCACCCCGCTCGATTGACATTGTTCTGGCTGCAAACGATCTGGCCCTCTGTTGCCACAACATGAGCATTACGTCTAAGGAGCGCATTCGTTACCTTCGGGTTCGGGTGCTTGGTGCTGGCCTTAGCAGAACTGACCACGGCAACAACCCGGACCGCTGCGCCAATCGGACCGATCATCCGATCGAGCAAAGACGGAGACAGGTTATGCCGACTCCCGTGATGCGGGACCTGGAACAAGTCGACCGGCGCAGTTGCGAACTCACCTATCACTCGCTCGTACTCATCGGCAGCCAACGACAGGGCGGGCACACCCGCGTCACCCGTGAGGAGCACCCTGCTCTCGTTGTCGGACAACAAGAGCACAGTAGAGGTGTTATTGCGGTGACTGGTAACCGAATCTTCTTCAAGGGTTTCAGGTGGCAGGAACGGCAGAACCCTCGACAGCAGGTCCACAGCCTTGGAGAAAGCCGCGGTCAGACTCCTCTTTGCGCGAGCGGTCGCAGCCACACCAGATCTCTCGTCCAAGATGTACTGCTGAATCAGCGACTGGTAATAGTCCAGCGTCGGACCGAGCACTCGGAATTGGCCACCCCACCGGGTTAATCCGCGAAACGGCTCGGTGACCGTAACTCCCTGCGATTCCGCAAGTGCAATGACCGTATCGATCCTCTCGATGTTGGAGAAAAATTCCGCGTCCCCACTAACAAAATGGTCCCGCGGTCGATGGATAAGCAGCTCTCCGACGCTGAGGTTCTCAAGTACGAAAACCAGTCCGTTGAGGTGATCTGCGTCTGGATGCGTCGAGACGAGTAGGTCGATCCGATCGGTGTCGTAGTAAGTCTGAACGTGATCGACGACGTCTTCTCCGATCGCGGAGTACCCGGCATCGACGACGATGACCCGCGAAGTCCCATCAGTTAGCCAAAATCTGCCCGTGATCGCGTCGCCACTCTTCGTGCCATTGCCATCTTCAGCTTCAACAGGCAAGAAATCTAACTCATACACGTGTAGGTGCCTCTCAGATGCGCGAGACAGCGAAGCGCACGCCCATGTTGACGCGCTGGTTCCACGGAGTTACGTTGGCTGCGAACGTCCAAGTTCAGCCAATAGCTCCGAAGCCGCTACCTCTGGTGTGCCCGTTCCGGGGCTTTTGGTTTGTTATTCGCAGACACTACACCTTGTGTCTGAAACATGCGTGCGACACAACAGGTTGTAATGTCATCCGTGTGTTTTTGATGCCGCGTCTCATACGTACGGCCAGCCAGTGGGATGCGCACCGTCAACATTGCTTGACGGCGCGGTAACTGTTGTTCACGCAGGATTCGCTGCGCCGAGACTGTCGGCTGTTCGAATGACTCTGGCAGGGCCCGTGTATACCGTTTGAATGAACGACGGCGGGCGAGCTCGTCCACTGTTCCCGGCCGACGGCACTCAGAGAGACGGTGGGACGGGCAGAACGGTGATGCCGGTGTCGCGTTGTAGTGCGTCGATCAGGTCCGCTCGCTCGGAGAGCGTGTCGGTCGTCGTCACCGCATAGCTCTGCGGATCCTCGCCTGCCGATGTGTGGGCGCCGGCGGCGTCGAAGAGGGCCAGGCAGGCGTGGGTATGGGCAAGGTCGTGCCGGGCCCAGTATCGGATCCCGGCAAATCCTGCACTGCGAAGCGCCGACGCCCACAGCTGTGTCAGCTGGTAATTGCCGGTGCTGAATATCTCTGCGGTGACGCCGAACTGAGCAGCAGCGTTCGATGTCAGATCCGCAAGTACACGTGCGCCGGCTACATGAAGGCGTGTGACTGCGCGGGTTCTGAGTTCGGTGCTCGGGACAACCCGCATCCCACCCCACGCCTCTAGAAGGGTGATCTGTTCGGACTCGGCTGTGTAGCAGGTGCCGTAGGCGTCTGCGAGGTCGAAGCGGCCGTGGCCGCCGTTCGCGAACCACAACGGCCCGCGGGCAGCGCTGTGGCAGCGAAACACCGCCGTTCCAGCCGGAACCCTGAAGGCAGGGAAGCGATCACGGAGGTGATCCGGCGGGGGAGGGGCGAGTAGATGTAGTGCGGTACGCGGAGCGCTCACGCGGCGAGCTGCTCGGTCGCCGCGCGAGCAAGATCGGCGACCGACTGCCCGTCACCATCGAGCAACACCTGCCGAGGCGTGCGCCCGGCGAGTTCGGGTTGCTCGGTCATCAGCCACGACGCAGCCATCCACCCACCGGCGTCGGCACCTGCCCAGACCCGCAGAACATCCTTGATCCCGAGGATCGGCCGTGCAGGCGTGTTGTCGTCGAACCCTGCCACGGAGTACCCCACCGACCCGTCGGCGGCGAACAGGCGCAGCACTCGATGATCTCGAACCGCCTGGCTTAGTGCTTGTTTCGTCCACCCGGTCACATCCAAGACCTGCTTGTGGGTCAGGATCGCGCCGATATGGTTCTCCCAGGCACGGCGAGCCCTCAGCCCGGAGAGCACGCTGCGGATCCCGTTCTCGACGTACGCGACATCGCTCGGGTTCAGCTCGGTCCCGTCGAGCCCGCTGGCGGCGAGTTCAGCGGCGACGAGATCCTGCAGTGGTGTGCTCATGCCAACCACACTACGGAGGTCAATCAGGTCAAGTCAAGTAGGTCAATCAAAGCCGCATTCTGGTGCTACACGAGGATGTCAGCGAAGGACGACAGTTCGGTCCACCGTTGGGCTTCGAGCCGTGCAGCGGGCTGGAGCGCGTACCGATCTGCGGCGATGAGCTGGTTCATCGACAGTTCGGTCGCGCCTGCAATGTCTTCGACCGGCACCTGGAAGGTTCGGTACGGGCCGAGTGGGGGAGTTGCAGTATCGGCGCGGGCGGGGCGGTCGAGGATCGGCCCCAGCGACGGTGTTTGATCGAGGACGTACCCCGTTGCTGCAAGAACCGTATCCTGTTGCCAAGCAGCGATTTTGAAGAACCGGCGTGGGATGGCCACGCCCCGGTACACCGGATCGTCGGCGGTGAAGATGCATCCGGAGAACACCGACAATCGCTGCCCGTACTGCCGGGCGTGGTCGAGAACGTAGTCCTCGAGGCCGAGCCACAACGTTTTCGACTGATTCAAGGTCGCGGTCTGCGGCGCGCAGACGGTGTAGTGGAACGTGTCGGCGTTGGCCTGCTCGGCGACCGTCGCGGTGCCCCAGACGGGGTCGCGGCGGCGCACCAGATGGCCGCGGTCGAGATCGTTGCTGGCATACAGCTCGGGGCCGGCCTGCTGCGCGGCCGGCAGTCGGGGATCGAGTCGCCAGTCGTCACCACGCTCGACGTCGCGTAGTTGAGATCCGTCGATGTTCACCGCCGTGGATGCTGCGAGAAGTCGCTCGGGGTCGATCGCGACCGTGAAGTGGGTGTACGGCAGCACGGCCAGCCCAGTGCGTGTGGGCGGGTCGAGTTCGGTCGTGGAGAGGAACGTGGCGTCGTAGCCGGAGGGTGAGGTCACGCCTTCAGTGAACCGGTCGATCGTGACGGGTACGTGAACACACCCTCTTCTCAGGCTCGAGTCCGTACCCTCGGATGGCGGCGCCCGAAACCGAGCGCCTGCACCCGAGATCCAGGAGGCATATCCATGGCTGGAATCGCTGACAAGCTCGACAAGGCATACGAAGACAAGCCGCTCACCGAACTCGTCGACGCACCCGTCGAGGCACTGCAGGGCGTCAGCCCCGGTGACGCCGAGCACCTCAAAGCCGCGTTCAACATCAAGACCATCGGCGACCTCGGTCGCAACAAGTACTTTCTCTGGGCGCAGTCGATCGCCAAACTAGCCGAATAGTTGCCAGCTCACGCCGCTGACCGAGAGCCTCAGGACCGCATGGGTCCTGTGGCTCTCGTCGTCGGTCAGCCTTGTCGAATGATCAGCAGGGCTCATGCCGGGACCCAGCGGCGACATCCCCGGAACGGCGTCAGGAATCCTTGACGAGCATTGGCGTCGTCGATCCGGATCTGTCGGTTCAGGCCGGTACCGTCGCACACATGGCGGCGGGACAGGCAAGTGCGGTGACGAGCTACCAGTACCAATGGGGGCTGTTCGTCGACTGGTGCGACGCCGCCGACACCCCGCCGCTACCCGCCTCGCCGGTCACGTTGGCGCAGTTCCTCGACGAGAACCCTGCCCGCGACACGGTGCAGCTGCGGCGGGTGTCCGCGATCAACCGCGCTCACCTCGACGCCGGCCACCCCGCCCCGGGACGGGTGACCTCGCTACGCCTCACGTTGGACTCTGCGCGCGCCGACAGAACCATCCGACGTGCCGCGCGCTACCAGGCCATTGCTGCCGCACTGCCGACCGAAGGGTCGACGGCAGCGTTGTTTGGACGCCGCGACGCCGTATTCCTTCTGCTGGCCGGATCAGGCATGTCCTATACCGCAATTGCAGAACTCGACCGCGGCGACATCGGCGTCGACGGAGGCAGCATATGGATCGGCGGACACCACCGTATCCGCATCGACCCCCACGAGGTCACCGGCTTTCAGCCGGTCGAGGTGTGGGAACGGTGGAACACGGTCCTACGGTTCTCGGATCGGTATCCCTCGACGGCGTTGCTCGCAGAGCATCTGCAGCGCAACACGTTTCCCGATATGACCGCGTTGCCGGACCGCGGCGGTCCTGTCGCGGTCCCGATCGACCGGTGGGGCCACCTACCGTTGCCGGCCGCACCGATGACCGCTGCCGAGAACGGATCGGTGATCGCCGCACACCGCACCGGTATCTCACCGCCTCACACCCTGCGGCGCCGTGTCAGCAGATCGAGTGCGGCCGTCGAGCAGGTCCAGACCGTCGCTGCCGAGAACGCCCCCGTGTTGCCGGGGCTCGGTTCCGGGTACTATCGCGCGGGTGTCGACGCGAGGCGGCGAGCCCACACTGCCCTGGCGCATGTCCCGGACATCGTCGACGACGTCGAGGACCGCATCGAAGCACTGCTGCAGCGCACCCTCGATCTGCTCGGCGACGAGGCCACTCCCTGAGAAGGCCGCGTGCCACCGACGCCCCACAGGGGCATCAGGAGAATCTGACGGACCTACCTGACATAAAACCGGTTTATCGGTGGGCCCGGCAGTTACGTCAGAGCTAGGGTCCTGACGTACGGCGTTGTATCGGCATCCGGTTGCCTGATGATAAAAAAACCGACTAATCTTGCACTGCAGGACTACGTCGGCTGGTCCGCCTCCGCCGGCCTCGCGAACAAGGCAGCGTATTGACTTGCCGCTTCGGTAAGTGCGTTGCTCTGACTGTGCACATACGTCCGCATCGTGAAGCTAGCGTCGGCGTGTCCCAACCACGCGGCGATCACGGCGATTGGAACACCGGCGAGGTGCATCAGGGTCGCGCACGTGTGCCGCGCATCGTGGAATCGGATCTCGCTTACCCCTGCGGTCTTCGTCAATCGCTCCCACCTGGCCGCGAGTACGTCCGGGCGGACGGGATAGCCGAGCTCGTCGGATACAACATGAGTCCCGGGCCCGTACTCCTCGCGGTGCGAGATTCTTTCAGCGGATTGACGATCTTTCGCATGTTTCAGTGCTGTTTTCAGATCGTCAGTGAGAGGGAGTGTCCTTAATGACTTCTTGGTCTTCGGTTCTTGTTCGACAATTTCACCGCTAGCCGTCAGAACGCGGTTGTTGCCTATTGTCAGAAAGCCGTCGCGCAGGTCGACGTCATTCCAACGTAAGCCGCAGACCTCGCCCCTCCGTAAGCCCGAAAGCGCCAAGCGCCAGGCGTGTTCGTTCCTGTCTCCTGAGACTGTCGTCAGAAGTGTTTTGACCTCTGATGTCGTAAATGTCTGTAATTGCTTCGACTCTCTCGGCACGCGGTCAACGAGGCGAGCAACGTTGCGCTGTACGTGACCCTGCTTGAACTCGCCGTCGAGAATCATTGAAAGGACTGTGAGCATCAGGTTGATAGACCGTGGACCCCACGGGCGAGTCAGTTGTCCGTTGGGTTTCGGCAGGCCACCCTGCTGGAGTTCGACGACGAGCAGATCGATGTGCCGCTTGCTTAGCTTTTGGACCGGTAGGTCGCCGTGGCATGCCAACACGGGCTTCATGACTTCTCGGTACCCACCGAGAGTGGTCTCCCGAAGGCGGTGTCGCCCTGCGAAATGCAATTCTGCCGCTTCGGCAAGTGTAGTTTGGGATCGAGCTACGAAGGTTCCTCGAATCGCTTCGGTACTAGACTCGGACAGCGCTTTTCTTGCCTCCTTTTCGGATTCGAAGCGCCGCCGGATCTGTCGTCGTTTGCCGGTGACCTGGTCGATTCCCGCGTCGGTGGTCACCTGATATCGCGCCATCATCCGGCCCGTAGTTCTGTCGCGTACTTCGAGCTTCTTGATCTGCGGGGGAAGCTGTTGCCTAGCCATCGGAGACCTCGTCTCCGACGCTCATGTCGAGCTCGGTCATCTGGCGAAAAAGCTCTTCCGATCGACGTCTCGCGTCTTCGTACATGAACTTCATAGCTTCGACGTGTTCCACTGAGTCCTGCTCGGACAGACCGTTGCGCATCTGAACGCGCGCACGTCGCATCGCCTGTAGCGCCTGGAGCCACTCGCGCGTGATGCCAACTCGGTCATTGTTCGGATCGAATTGCTCCCGCACCCACAATTCGATGGGCTGTGCTGTTTCCGCGTCGGACCAGTCCGCAGACGGCTTCATCAATCCGGCCTCACCGCTGAACCAACGCAAGGCATCGTGGGATTCCTGATCCAGACCGGGCAACACCTCGACTCTGCCTCGAGGGAGATCGGGAAAGACCAGCTGGGCCGGCGAGACATTAAGAGCTGCGGCAAGAACGAGAAGCTCGGGTACATCGATGCTCTTCTTGCGGCCAGTCTCCAGGTCGGCAACCACTGAACGTGAAATGCCGAAACCGATATCAAAGGTGCGGTCGGCGAGCTTGGCCGCGGAGAGCGCAGAGTGCTCCTTACCTCTGAGTCGCCGAACTTCGCCGGCAACTCGGGCCACGATCTGCTCAGCCCAGGACTGTGTCATAAGAACGCATTCTAGCTGATTTCTCGAAGATGTTGTGGCAACGCTACTAAATTGCTACCTTGTGGTGGAACCACATGGACTAGTCGCGAAAGCGTCTTCGATTGTGGTGAAACTACACAATCGAAGAAAGGAAACTCGATGTCTCGTCAGCTCTATTCGGTCCAGGAAGCGATGGCCCGCACGGGCCTCGGACGCTCCAACCTGTTCAACAAGCTCGCCGCCGGTGAAATCCGCAGCGTCAAGGTCGGTAAGCGGCGACTGATCCCCGACACAGCCATCGATGAATACATCGTCGGACTCGAGGAAGCGGCACGCGCCAGCTCGGGCGTTGCCTGACATGCCGCTCACGCCAGACCCTTATGAACTAGAGACGCCCCCGGCGAATCTCGGTGTAACCAGCACCGAGGCCGAGGGCGTCGTCGAAACCTCTACCTTGCAGGAAGGAGTTTCATCCACCAATTCTAATCGGTCTTGATCCGCCTCACAAGGCGTTTTGCCGCACTCATCCGTAGATGCAGTCGAGAACTTCGTAGACGCAGAGCGGGACGAGTGCAGGTTGGATTCACCCACATATCGGTGAATCCACCTGCGTACAAACTGCTTACGCGCATGTCGCTATCGCCCGACCCTACGCGGGTCCTGCGTGCCGTCGACAGCTGTCGATAAGAGCTTGTCGTAGCGTCGTTTTCTGGCAGAGCCCGACGAACAACCAGCCTGCCGCCGGCCTGTGCACCCTTTGTAAATCCTCGGAGACCGGCCCCGAGGCACCGCCTGTTCGACTGATCATCGTCCGGGTGGCGATACCGATTAGCCGCGCGCCCACCACGGCGCGGGGCTACCGGGCGTGGAGCGGACAACGTGGGTGCGGAAATTGGCTCAGGGCCATGGGGGGTCCGAGAAGGAACGAACGAAGTCCCTTGTCTTTCCTACGTCACCACTACGGGAGGTACCAGTTGAGCTCTCCACAAACCACCTGCATTGCATCGTCCGACTCGTCAGACCACCATCCGCACAGGAGTCAAAAAACAACCGCAGTTCCGTTCTTCGTATCGGTCACCGGTATCGATCTACCGAGGACCCAACCAAGACAACAAATTCGGCCTCATGTGCACCCGAGAAACTCTGTCCAGTGCTTGTTCATAAGGAGCGCCCAGCGCAGTTGGAGGGAACGGGTGCCTCCCTGTGATGAGTGTCGAGTGCATCTCGTCTCCGCTGTGCCTGTATTACCCGCAAGGAGTGCCACAGATGACTCACTGGCAACGGCCGTAAAACGTCCAATGGATGTAGTACCGCCGATGGCCGTCGGGGATGAGATTCGCGCACGGGAAGTATTGGTAGCAAACGCTTCCTATGCCAGTGCGGCGCGTAATTCACCTATTGCACGTGACGCGCGTATCGCATCCGTTACCCGTAATGCATCCAATGCGTGCACGGGGGGTCACTCATCCCACGGTTCCACGGAGCGCATGACATCCCATTCTCGCATCACCCCCAATTCACCCGACTCATCCAATGGAAGTGAGACCCACCATGCCCGCTGAGATCTTCGCGTTCTGCAATCAAAAGGGTGGAGTCGGCAAGACCACTACGGTCTTTCACCTCGCCTACGCCGCAGCCCAGGCTGGCCGGCGCGCGCTCGTCGTTGACATAGATCCCCAGGGCAACGTCAGTACAGTTCTCGCCAAGCTGCAGCTCGAGCGCGATGACATCGGTGTTGCCGATGTCCTCTCGGAGTCGTCGAAAGCGACGATCGCCGACGCGGTCGTCCCCACCGTCTGGCCTGGCGTCGACCTTGTGCCCACCGTCCCAGGGAACGAGTCTTTGGCTTATGTCCGTGATCAACTGGTCATCGCCGGCGCCGGCCGTGAACGGCGGCTGCGCGACGCACTCGATCTCGTCCGAGGCGTCTACGACGTTGTCCTCATCGACTGCCCGCCGAGCCTGGATCTGCTGACAATCAACGCGCTCGTTGCGGCACGCACGGCCGTCGTCGTGACTCAGTCGGCGCTGTTCTCCGCCAACGGACTGGCGCGATTGCGACGCACCATCGATGCGGTCAAACGTAGCTACAACCCGGACCTCGACATGTTCGGTGCAATCGTCAACCTCCATGAGATCGGGACGATCAGCGGCCGAGAACAACTTGTCGAGATCGCTGCCAGCATCAACGTACTCGGCGACACTGTTCCCAAGCGGGTAGTCATCAAAGACTCGATGGAGGCGCAGACAAGTCTTGTCGACTGGGGGACAACTCAGTCACGCAGTCTGTCGACGATCTACCGCGACACTCTCACGTTGCTCGTGAATGGGCAGCTGTGATGGCCCGGCCCGAACGAATGAAGAGCGCACTCGCCGGTTCGAGCCCGGTCGACTTGCCGGAGGACGCGCAACGGTCACCTGGCGCCGTCGCCTCGACGCAGACCGTTGCGCAACACTCAGCTGACACCGCGAAGCGGAAGCGTTCGTACTACTTGTACGAGTCCACTGTGGAGGATCTGCTCAATGCAGCCGAAGCGTTGTCTGCAACACCTGGTGCACCGCGGGGCCCGTCGGACCTCGTGAACGCGGCGGTCGAGGAGTACTTGGAGTTGTTGCGCAACAACTTCAACGACGGCCAGCCGTTCCCGCAACGAACAGGTCCACTCGCCCGAGGACCGAGAATCCGATGAGCCGGAGGCATCATGCCAATCCGCCGTCTACGGCCCGCGACTCCGACGGCGTTGCGATACATCCGGGCATTCTGCAGTGGGCGCTTGCCACGGCCGTTGCACTCACGGTCGGCATTGCGGGTGCATCGTTCTGGCTCAGTTTCGCTGTGTTGCGAGACCTTGCGGTCATGGCCGGAATTGGCGAATACGAGGCGTGGGTGATTCCAGTCGTGTTGGACGGTGCAATCGTCTCGACGACAGTGACCGCAATTGCCTTGTCGAACCACACCGATGAACGCACGGTCAGGGGCAGGCGTTTCGTTGTGTCGATCATGCGTGTCGCTGCAACAGCGTCCATTGCAGGTAACTCGTACCATGCGGTGTTGAGTTCGACCTTGCTTCCAGCCGTGGTGTCGGCGGGTATTGCCACCATTGCGCCCATTGCACTCCTTGCCATGACCGAGGTGCTCGCTGTGATCCTTCGAGCACCGCGCGAGGTTGTAAAGCCAGAGTCCGCTCCGAGTGCACTGTCAGATGATTCTGATTGGACAAGGGGCGAGGCCAGCCAGCACGGAGGGGGACTGGACGACGAGCCTCAGGCGGAGCATGTCGTCGGTCAGTCAGAGGACTCGCCTTCCGGGCACGCGGACGCCTTGACACCAGAGGTTGCGGAGACAGTACGGCTCAGGCACGCACACCGAGAATGGTCGTGGGCACGAATCGGTAAGGAGACGGACGGTTCCGTTGCATCGACTGCGATGCGTCGATATCGAAAGTGGGAAGAGACCAACGCAGGGGGCGCAAACGCCTCTGGGTATGGGCAATTCGAGTTCGATGACGAGCCGAACACGGAGCCTGATCGAATTTCGGTGGAATAAGAGTGCTGCCGCGGCATCGAGCCACCATGCTTTCGTCGCTCCCGCACAATCGCCCCGGACTGTTGCTGGCCGTGAGGTGGTCGCCCGCGACGGTCCGTTGCGCCTCGAACCGGTACTGCCCTGGGGCCACCTTCGGTGGCCTCCGAATTGAACTCCGCTGCGCTCCGCACTGAAGAAGAGCAATTTCCTTCGCACATCTGGCTCCGGTCGAGCATGCGGCACCCTGACCCGTCTTACCCAGCCCTGACTCCGCTTCGCTCCGGCCCGATGGGCTCCGGAAACTTTTCAAAGCGCCTACGGCTGAAAACTTTCCGGATCAGGCCTAGGACGCCGGTCCAGTGCACCGCCTTCTCTCCTTCGAGCCAGATGACGGCGAAAGAAATTGGCAGAGCGAAAGGGCCGGGGGAGCCGGTCCCGCAACAGAAAGTGAGCCCGACATGCCGCAGAACATCTCCCGTACAGGACGCAAGACCACCGCCGCGCACAACGCCCGGACCACCGGAATCGTCACTCACACCACGGTCCTGGTCGCGGGACCCCAGGAGGCTACCGTCACCGTCACCGCTGCGGCCACCGACGAAGCGCAGATGATCGTCGCACTAGGCCACGTCATGATGACCTTCCGTAGCGCCGAAACTGTTTCCGCCGTCATCACTGGATTCGCCACCGTACGTGCCGCACTCACCGGAGCCGACGGACAGACTCCCCACCCTGCCCAACCCGGAGCAGAATTCGGTGCCGCTGCTGTCGCTGTACTTTGGCTCGGCAGCCCTGAACACACTGCAGTGCCGAACCACCGCTACAGCCCCGAACAACGCCGAACCATCCACTGGGTAGACCTGCACATGGGACCCGTTACCTGGCGCATCACCGACCGCATCGGATACGACACCCTCATGGCCGAACTTCGACGCGTCCACCGCGCGGCGATCGGAGTGTTTCTCGACGGTGGCCGCTACCGCCGTGACCCCGCGAAACTTCTCGACGTTTTCGACGAAGTCTGACACCCGATACCACACGTTCGGCCCCGCGCCCCGGGGCCGAACAGGTTTCATCCACAGGCTGATCCGACACGGCAGTTATCCACACGGCGCGGAAATAGTCTTCGCGTCGAACGACTCGCCGGGTCGCCCGTGCGACGCTCGAAGGCAAGAAGCTAGCTGGCACGAGCGAAAGGATCCACCGACGATGATCACCTGGACCGTCACCACCCACCCCGAGGACAATCCCGAAATCCTCACCGCCACCGGAGCAGAACCCAACCTTGCCGTTGCCAAGCGCGCAGCCGCCGATGCAGTCCGCTACGCACTCCTCGACGCCCGCGAGCACGCATCGCAAGACAACGGCAGCCCGCCGTCCTACCTCGTCACACTCGACGGAACCTGCGCCCTCATCGTCGGACTCGGTCGCTATAGGCCAGAAAACTACAACGCCGTCCTGGACAGCCTCGAGCAATTCGACGGCACCGCACCACCGAACCTCCTCTACATCTGACCCCATCCCACCGCGAGACGGAAACCGTATTCGACGTCTCGTATTCACCATTTCCGCAAGTGATCCGCGACAAAGAAACGAGGCGAACAGATGACCGCGCTGAGAGCAGTCGAACCCACCGGCGACGGCGAAGACGACACGGACCTCACCGACCGTCCGGAGACGGCACCGGAAGCGCTGGCGATTTGCGCTTTGATGTGGCTGCAGGACAGCGACGAATGCGCGCGTATCGCAGGAGCACTGCAGGCCGACGATTTCTATCATCCCGCTTATCGGGAGTTGTACGGCGTCGTGCAGGAGTTAGTGGTCGGCAGTCGTCCGCACGATCCTGCGAGCGTTCTTGCTGTCCTCACCCGGGCCGGTGCCAGTGGACACCGTGGTGCGCGGCTGCGGAGAGCGTTGACCGACGCCACCACAGCGAACGCATGCGGTGCATCGGCCACCGACTACGCAGGCATGGTGTTATCGGAAAGCTATCGCCGCAGCTTCTTCGACGCGGGAATCAAAATTCAGCAACTAGCGGAGGAGGCGCCGGAGGAGTACCTGTTCGACCAGCTCGTCGACATCGGCAGAGCGCAACGTGCAGCGACGAACCGCCTGAATGCTTTCCGCAGCGGCGGCGCCGTATGAACGCGCGAGCGGAGCTGGACGACGAGCGGCGGCGCGCTGCCATCACGCAGAGCCGATTCACCACCGCCGACGTCGAGCAACTTGATCTAGAAGGCGTAGAGGATCTTGCTGCCGGCCGCGAGATCGACGACGCGATGGCCGCCGGCGAGACGCTCGGCGACATCGCACGGTCTATCGGTCACACCGATTCAGTCTCTGCAGACCTCCTGAGCAAATTTCGAGCGTTCCGTGACGGTCTCGCCAACCGCGGCCAAATCGCCCTGTTCTGACCACACTTCGGAACAGCGCGGACAATTGAAGGGCTCACACCGTGAAATTCATTCGCATCGACACCGATCGAGGTGCCCTGTACGGGCCATCGTTCGCCGAGACGTTGACGTACTTCTTCGGACAGAACCAACACGTCGAATGGGACTGCCACGAGCTCACCGCTGGATATTCCGGTGGCCGGCGCGCGGTGTCGACCGCGATTCGAGTACACCACCGAGGACAGTGGATCGTCGCGGCTAGATCTTTCGGGTCACGCACAGTCGACAAGATCCCCGAGGACGCAGTTCGCAGCGGATCGGACTTCGCGACCGCAGCGTTCGAAGCACCTTTGTTGCCACGCTGGGTGTATGAATGGGCGCATGACGTACTGATCTGATACGTACGACGTCGGCTCGACGGTCTGTCATCAATGCGCGTTTCATTCGAGCGCTACAGATTCTGAACGTTGCAGCAGTCTCACGGCTTAGACGGAACCGGCGACATCCGCCCCGACAACCCCTGCAGATTCACCCAATCATCAAACCTGGAGTTGGGTGTCAAAAGGTGCTGCGCAACGCGCCACCGATGGCAGCGACGACGAACGCCAACACGATCGTCGCTATGAACACGCCGACGCGAAACACGCCCCCGGCAATGAGCCCGGTTGCGCGCAGAGGTGCGAAACGCCACCCAGACTCGGTTTCGCCCGCGCGCCACAGCGCTGCGATGACGATGCCAGCAATGACAACAATTGCGATCATGAATTCACCTCCTCCCGCACAGGTTGGATTGAACACCACGCCACCGACACAAAATGAGCCCACGGTCCCGTTCGCGCTCGTGTCCGTTCTTGCACTGCAAGTGTGTTGCTTCGAACCAAGAACGTTCGACGCGTGCGGGAGCAATGACCGCCGCAGCTAGAGCGCTCGTTGCCAGGCCGTGCTGCGCCCGTCCGCTCTATTTCGTCCAGGCAGCTTCATCCACCGGGGCAGCTGCAGCTGCTGTGGGATCGCTATTGCCGGTGCGATCTGCGGCCTCGTTGCCCGAGGCACCTCGGCCGTCTGCCGATTCGCGGGGAGCGTCGATCCTGCCGGTTGTCTTCGCGGCCATCGTCGATTTGATCAGCCGCGTCGCTTCCGGAACTGAGAGGTCGACCAACGTTGCAATGCTGGAGTATGTTTCACCGCGCTTCTTGAGTGCAGCGAGTGCTTCGGCGCGTCGGTGATAGGCGGAGTCGAGTTTGGACTGAGCATCTCGCCGTAACCGCGCGATTCTTTGTGCCACATCGTCCGTGATCCGTCGTTCGTCGCGGGTGGCATCGAAATAAGTAATCAAATCCTGCTCCTGATTCTTCAATCGCGATTGTGCGTCCGCCAGTCGCTGCGCGTTCGCGCGCCGAGCACGTTCCCGCGCGCTGACGAGTCCACCGTTTGAGGGAGTCATACCGGCCAGGGTACCGCCGAACCGCCGACCGGCGAAGGCATGCGACGCTACGAGTCAATCGCCGAATGCTCTGTCCAGCTGCCAGTTTCGTCCTCAGCTGTCCATGTCAGTCCGTGTTCGTTCGAGATCCAGATATTGTCTACTCGAGATTTGTTCGAATCGTCTCCGAAATTTCAGAACAAACGTCACACACCTCTTGCACTACTAGTGACTGTGGGGCGCCGAGCGCTTATGGTGGCGTCATGATGACCGTCCATCCACTTCACGCGGGCGACGGATATACTTACCTCACACGCGAAGTCGCGGTCGGTGACGTCACTGCGAAGAAGGGCCAGAACCTCACGGACTACTACACCGCCGAGGGCACACCCCCCGGCTTGTGGGGAGGCCGCGCGGCCGCCGAACTCGGCGTCGAAGGGGAAGTCCGTGAGGACCAGATGAGAGCATTGTTCGGGGAAGGATTACATCCCGAAGCCGAAGCGCTGACTGCTGAACTCGTCGCCCAAGGTGCCGCCGCGGATGATGCGGTGGACAAAGTCAGGTTGGGCCGAAGATATGCTGTGTACCGCAATGAAGTCCCGCTGATGAAACGTATTCGTGCCGAGATCGACAGTGATCACAGGAGTCTCGGACGAGTTCTGTCGGCGGACGAATGCCAACAGATCCGATACCGACTCGGCGCCGACGAGTTCCATCGCGAAGTCGGACGCTCACCGGCTACCGAAGACGAACTGACCCGCTATATCGCCTCGCAGAAACGACGCGAACGCCAACCCGTCGCCGGCTACGACTGCGTGTTCACCCCCGTCAAATCCGTGTCCGTGCTTTGGGGCCTCGGCGATGACGACGTCCGACGCGGTATCGAACGCGCACACTCCGCCGCGGTCACCGACGCAGTGGCATGGGTCGAGGACAACGCCTCCTACACCCGCGTCGGGAAAGCCGGTGTCGGACAGATCGAATCCACCGGCCTGATGTACACCCGCTTCGATCACCGCGACAACCGCAACGGCGATCCGAATCTGCACACCCACGTCGCTATCTCCACCAAAGTCAAAGGCGTCGACGGCAAGTGGCGCAGCCTTGACGGGCGCGTACTGCACAAGCTCGCTGTGTCCGCATCCGAGCGTTACAACACCCTCATCGAGGAGTACGTCACCCGCGAGATCGGAGCGAGGTTTACCGACCGTCCTGGTATCGGCGCCAACAAGAGGCCGGTACGCGAAATCGACGGTGTCCCGCCCGAACTGCTGCGCGAGTTCTCCCGCCGCGACGCGATCGAACGCCGCCTCAAGCAACTCGTCGGTGACTACCGCACCGTGCACGGCAAGGACCCGTCGAAGACGATGCAGATGCGCCTTGCGGACAAAGCGACGTTGGAAACCCGCGAGCAGAAACCGCCGGCGACGTCGCTGGCCGCGCAACGCGCTGAATGGCATACCCGCGCCGTCGGTGTCCTGGGTGCACGGACCCTGTCGAAAGCGTTGCGCGGCTGTGTCGGGCATGCGGTCACAGAAACGTCCGCCGAGAATCTGGACTACCGACAGATCGCCGGAACTGTCGTCGAGCGAGTGGCAAGAGGGCGGGCGACCTGGAACCGCTGGCATATCGAAGCCGAAGTGCAACGCCAACTACGTGGCATCGTCTTCGACACCGACACCAGCAGAGACACCGTCGTCGAGCGGATCACTGAGTCCGCGCTCGGCGCGCACTCGATCCGGTTGACCCGCCAGGTCGACGCGGCACCGGCAGCGTTGCAACGCAGTGACGGTGCCTCGATCCTGACCGTGCACGGCAACCAGACCTACACCAACGCAGCGATCCTCGCGGCCGAACACCGGCTCGTGGGAGCCGCGCACACACCGACCGCGGTCATGGCCACCGCCGATGCCTACCACTCCGCGCTGGCCGCGCACACTGCCCGCAAAGGCTGGGACCTCGGCGCCGACAAGAGGGCGCTGGTCGAGCATTTCCTGTTCTCAGGGGCACTGCTCGGCGCCGGTATCGGGCCGGCCGGAACCGGCAAGACCACCGCTATGCGCGTCGCTGTCGACGCCTGGCGCGCCACCGGATACGACGTCATCGCCCTCGGCCCGTCCGCGAAAGCAGCCGGCGTCCTCGGTGACGAACTCGAGGTGACCGGACGCACCATCGCCGACGTCCTCACCCGCCGCGAGCACGGCCTCGACACCGGCATCACACCCGGGGCGATGATCCTCGTCGACGAAGCGGGGATGGCGTCGACCCACGACCTCGACCGACTCACCCATATCGCCGCCGAACGCGGCGCCATCGTTCGGCTCCTCGGTGACCCGCAGCAACTCGCCGCCGTCGACACCGGCGGCGCACTGCGAATGATCGCCCGCGAATCCGCCGCCCCCGAACTGGTCGACGTCCACCGATTCCGAGACAAGGAAGAAGCCGAGATCTCCCTGCGGTTGCGGGCTGGGGACACCTCCGTTGCCGCCTGGTACGCCGCGAAAGACCGAGTGCAGCACGGGATGGCCGACGAGCTCGCCGAGAAGGTGTTCACCGCCTGGTCCGCCGGCGCCGACGACGAAACGACCTCGCTGATGATCGCCAGCAGCAACCAGACGGTTCGCGATCTCAACGACCGCGCCCGCACCGATCGCATCATCAGCGGTGTCGTCGCCAAAGGCGGAAACGACCTCTCCGACGGGCTCCGCGCCTCGAAGGGCGACACCGTCGTCACCCGTCTCAACGACAGGGACCTGCGCGTGACCGGGACCCAGGGTGAACGCGTCCGCAACGGTGATCTGTGGACCGTGGAAACAGCGCACCGCGACGGGTCGTTGTCGGTGCGCCATCTCGATCACGGGGGACGGGTCCGGCTGCCCGCCGACTACGTGCGCGAGCGTTGCGAGCTCGGTTACGCCACCACGATCCACCGCGCTCAGGGCATAACCGTCGACGCCGTCCACGTGCTCGTCGACGACACAATGAACCGGCAAGCCCTCTACGTCGCGTTGACCCGCGGACGTGCGGCCAATCAGCTGTATGTGCCGATCGACCGGATCGTCGACCCGCACCTGATCCACGTGCACCCTGATAAGAAGATCGCCGACGAAGTCGTACGCACCGTCATCGGCCGCGACGGCTCGGATACCTCCGCCACCGAACAGCAACGTGAGGCAGCGATCGCGCATCTGCGTCTGGATTACAACGTCGGCGGCTACGAGTACGCCGACGACGTCATCGACGCCCATCGCATCGAAGCTATCGTGCGTAATCGGATGGGACCGGAGCTGACCGCGAAGATGACCTCCGAAGCGGAGTGGGATTCGTTCGTCCGTCAGTATCGCCGCGTCGAGCAACTAGGTCTCGACGCCGGCCCAACCCTCGATGCTGCCCGCTTACAGCGTGAACTGAGCACCGCGGACTCGGTGTCGGCGGTGATGCACTGGCGTCTGGAAAAGTACATCGCGACCGGTGCCGACGAAATGAACGTCTGGGCGAAGACCGTCGAACCGACCGTGCGGACCCAGTTCGGCGAGCAGGCCGAGTCGATCCTCGACGACGCCGGTTCCTGGCCCGAACTCGCAGCCCACCTACGCAACGCCGAACGAGCAGGCAAAGACCCCCACGCCGCGATCGTCGAACTACGCCGTGGCATCACCCACCCCGACCCGAGCGCAGCGGAGCTACTCGACGACGCCGAACGACGCTGGCCCCTCGGACGCGAAGCACGAGACCACAGCGCACCGACATGGGTGCTGCCGCCGATGCAGAACCGCGACGGCGTCGACCCGGAATTGGTCGCCTGGACGCGCCGCCGCTACAGCGAAATCGCCCACCGTACCCGCGAACTCGGGCAGCGCGCCGCCGACGAGCAACCCGCCTGGACAAGACATCTGGGCGATCTACCCGACTCCGGCGGGGACCGCCTCAAATGGCAGCTCACCGCCGCGCAGGTCGGTGCCTACCGCGAGCAATTCGGCATCGACACGGACCGCACCCTCATCGGTGATCGCCCCGACCACGGCGACGCCGCCCGCGCATGGGATCAGGTCAACGCCCGCCTCAAGACACTGCCCGTCCGGGAGCAGATCGGCGTGCGCACCGCCAGTGGCTCCGCGCCGGCGGGAACACCGATACCGCCGCGTCCGGATCCGATCGTGGTCACCGACCGCGCTCGCCGAGAGGCAGCAGAACAACGCGCCGCCGAACAGCGACGCGCCGCCGAGGAACGCAAAGCCGAACGCCGCGAACAACTCCGCCGACAACAGGCCCGGAGATCAGGACCGAACCGCGGGCCACGTATCTGACCCCATCGGCAACAAAGTCCTACCAACGCCAGAAGCTCCACCGCGCCAGAAGCAGCACCGAGTCAGAAGAACCACGCCATGCGCGTGCCACGAAACTGGTTCGCGTTCCTTCGTGAGTGAGGAGCTCCCCGATGGCCCACTACATTAACGACGACGATCCGTACGAGCTGTGGCAGCTGCGTGTGGGCAACGAACAGATCAATGCACCCACACGAACTGCCAACATGACCGACGGAAGGGTGCTGCGCACGTGGGTAACCCGCCCGGAACTGTCCCCGGAGCTGTTCGAGTATGTCGAGGGTGTTCTCGGCATGTCCAGACACGACGAACGATTCCCACAGCCGGGCGAACTGTGCACGCCGAGCTTTCATGCAGACCTCGCGCTGCCGAACCTGACACCCCGTGACACATGGGAGTACATGCGTGATCCAGAACAGCTCGCGGAGAGTCTGCAACGCGAAGAGGGGGTGACCGTGCCTGTATCGATGCTTCAGGATCTGCATGCCGACTCCACGGTCGCCAGGTACGGCGATCTTCACGTCGACCACTTCGGTGCGGTTGTGCAGATGGAATCGTTGAAACGCGATGCGGCGGCACTCGGTCAGGCCGAAACGCCGGACAGTGCCATCGCGGCCCGCACACATTTGGCGGTGCTGCAGAAACACCATCAAACGCTGCTTGCGGATCTCGACGCGCGACGACAGGAGACCAATCAACGACACTGCTTGCCTTATGAGCTGATCGCTGCGCAGTCTGAGCAGTGGATTCGCGATACCCGCATCCGAGAACTGAAATCATGGCCAGGCGGAGAACACGCCGCCCGCGCGGCTGCCGACTTCGACCGCCTGATCATCGCCAACAAGCCGTCCTTCGATCCGCAGGCGATCGACGACCCGGCCGCAGTGCGCGCGTTGAAAGATAACTTCTCGAACATCATGTCTCAGGCCCGGATTCGGGAATGGGGTGACCAGAGCCGTCCGTCGGCGGTACATCCGTTATCGCCAGAGGCGAGGACGCTCACCGAAGCAGATCGGCGCGTGTGCGGACAGGCCAAAAACGAGGCCGAGGACCGCGGAATCCGACGCGAACCGAAACGGCCGGTGATGCGGGCCAATGACAACGAAGAACACCAGCGACACCAGTACCGGATGAACACTGCGACCCAAGCAGAGCGTCGCCGGCCATCGATGTGAGGTCGCAAGGTTCACAAAGTACCGCGCTCGCGGGCCTAGGCCCGTCCATGTGCGCACCGCCAGCAGCAGCAACGAGCCAGAAGTAACACCACGCCAGGAGATCGACAGACCGTGCGCGAGCCGATGCAGGCACGCGCGTCATCCGTGAACGAGGAGCATGGGCAATGGCTCGCTACAACAACAGCAACGACCCTTACGAACTGATGATGCTGCAGTACCGAGACGACGGCATACTGCAGATCGATTCGCCATTCCGTGAATTTGCGCTATCCGACGGCCACGTCCTGACTGCATGGACAACCAGGCCCCAGTTGAGCGAAAAATTCTACGACCACCTCGAGAACAGACTGCAGCTGGGCAGAAACAGTCCCGACTTCCCTCAACCAGGTGAGATCTGCCAACCGGCCTATCACGGGTATGTCGAATGGCCGAACCTCACACCCGATGAGCAGCTGTGGCAGTTCGCGTCGAGCCCAGAGGAACTCGCCGCCGAACTCCATCAAGAGCACGGAGCAATCATGCCGGCAGCGATGCGGCACGACCTTCACGCCGATTCCACTCTCGGACACTACGGCGATCTCCATGTCGATCACGTCGGGGCGGTGATTCAGATGGACGCCGTCCGGCGAGACATCGCAGCCCTTCGGTTGGCCGAAACACCGACCGCGACGATGGCGGCCCGCAGTCACCTGGCGGTCCTGGAGGACCACCACCGAGTGCTGATCTCCGATCTGAATGCTCGGCGCGAAAACACTGTTCAACGGCTGTGCCCGACCGGTGAACTCATCGGAGCGCAGACAGCGGAATGGACCGAGGACGCCAGGGTCCACGAGCTGCGCACCTGGCCCGGAGGAGCGCACACCCAACGCGCGATAGCCGAGCTCGATCAGGCAACCACCGCCATGAAGACCAGTCCCGCCATCGACGCCTGGGACACCTTCGAGAAGTTCTTCGATCTGCACCAGAACTTCTCGACCACGATGTCGCTGGCACGGATCCAAGAATGGGGTGACCCGTCGACGAGCAGACCGTCCGTGAAGTCGAGCACCCCTCTGCCGGCGATGACACTGACCGAAGCCGATCTACGTCAGCGAGCGCACCAGCGTTCGAATCCGGCCGATCGCGGAATTCGACGCGAACCGAAACAGCCGGCGCCGCGTGCAACCGACGCGGCGGAACACCAGCGTCACCAGAACCGGATGGACACAACACATCAGATAGAGCATCGACGGCCGTCGATGTGAGCGGCTGCGGTACCCCGTAGACAAAGACAAAGACAAAGACAAATGCACCAGCACCCTGGACGGGTGTTGGTGCATTTGCCGTCGAGCGGCCGCCGATCGACCGGATACCGTCCGGGCGGGTGGACGAGATGTTCGGTCGATCGGAGGCCAGCGGTGCAACGCCCGTGGCGGCGATGCCTGAGATGCACGTGATGTATCCGGGCGGGATGCACATCAGCGTGCAGACACCCCTGGAGTGTCGAACCGCAGCTTTTGTCAGGTCGGGGGAGCGGGAATCCACGCGCCGAGTCGGCCGTGAAACCTCCACACGAGGTCCTCGAACCTCACATCGCTGTCGGGATCGGCGGGGTCGACCGGCTCGGCGAGGCCGGAGTCGATCGCCATCTCCATATCGTCGGCCGGGATGCTGCGCACCTCCTGCGCGGAAGTGATGTCCGCCACCGGCTGCAGCGACCGAGTCGGGACCGGTGCAGGCGTCGGCGCCGGCGGGGGACGGCCGTCGACGTCGGCGGCGATGAACTCGTCGAGGCCGTCGAGGGTGGCAGGCTGCACCGGCCGGTGCGCGCACCGGGAATGGGTGCACGTCTCGAAGTCGCTGATCGTGCGGATACGGTGCACGACCGGCCAGAACCATTGCGTGTGCCAGGCGGTGAGGTCGTCGCGGTACCCATCGCCCCGGTAGTAGGCGTCGGTCCAGGCCACCATCAATGCCGAGAGTTCTTCGACGACGGGACTGTGGCGGTACCAGCACGGCGGGATCTTGACCTCGAGCTCGTAGCGCTCCCGAATCCACGCCGTCCAGTCGATCAACTCCTCCCACAGTTGCCGGGCCTGCTCGGTGTCGAGGTAGCGCCAGGTGAACCGGGACGGTTCGAGCTCCTCGGTTTCCTCCGCGGATTCCTGGGCGGCGGTCACGAGACCTGCGTCCCGTCACTGACCTTGTCGAGAACAACGGCAACAGATCGCTCCGCACGATGGACTGATTCCCGGCCGGAGACGATGTCGCCGAACACCTCCTGCGAATGCAGGACCGCGGCTCGGGTGTCCTTGTCGTCCCACACCGACCGCAGAGACACCAGGATCGGCGGCGCATTCCGGTAGATCAGCAGCCCGGTGTCGGGCTCCATCGTGCGGATCTCGGCTGGAGTCATGATCGGGACTTCCCGCAGCGTCGGCCCGCTCTGCTTGTTGCCGGAGGGTTGCCACTCGAACCGGTCACCGAGCATCCGTGAGATCGCCTGCAATTCCTCACCTTTGAGACCAGGGAGGATCAAACGGGCGGGGGAGTTGTCGGCGAACATCTTGCCCGCGACCGGGCCCCACCGCAGCTTGTTCTGTTCCTCGTTGTGGGCGTAAGCGTGGATGGTGATGCCGCGGCCACCGGAGTCCGACATCAGATCCGGCAGACCCGGTATGGGCGCGACGTTGTTGACTTCGTCGAGCTCGAACCGGATCGGGGGATCGAATCGGCCACCGGGCAGCGTTTGAGAGTATCGATCGGCGAGGTAGTGGACTTCTGTGGCCAGCGCGGCGACGAACGGTGCGGCCGAGTTGTCCTTGCCTTTGGAGACCAGATACAGCGTGTCGGCACCGGACCGGATGAACGCCTCGATGTCGAACGACTGGTGGATCGGGACGTCGATCGCCTCCATCAACGCCTGCGAGGCGAGCGGTGCGAGCAGTCTGCTGGCGGCGCCGATCATGTCGTCGGAGGAGTCCGATCCGGAGTCGAGGATCTGGGCGAGTTCGCTTTCCCATTCCGGCATCGACCGGGCGAGGATCTCGCGTGGCTCACGGCCCTTGCGGGAGTTCACCCACACCCGCAGGGTGCCCAGGCCCGCGCCGCTGATCGCCGCTGCGTGGAGGTAGCAGCGCAGCAGCACCACGGCCTTGTCTTCCCAGTAGCCGCCGTTCTTCGTATCTCCCATCGGCATCGCCCCGACCAGTGCTTGGGCGCGGCGGATTGCGACGTCGGGGTCCTGGCACCCGGAGAGAATGGACCAGCGCAGCCGAGTCGGCCAGCCGGTGATGTTGTCCGGATCGAAGATCCCGATCTCACCGAGCGCGGATCGGTGCTCGTAGGTCGCGGAGATCAGATCGACCTTGGTCGTGGTGACCAGGAGCGGGCCGGGTGCGTCCATGCAGCGTTGATACGCCAGCCGCCAGGTCTTTCCGGATCCGGTGACACCTTCGACGAGCATGCAGTCGTTCTGCCTCAGATACACCGCGACATCGGGATCCATCACGTTGTAGCCCAACAGGATCGCCACCTCCGCGGGATCGAGCCGAGAGGGTGAGACGTCTTTGAGCGATGCTCGGGTTTGCGTCGCGGCCTTACGCACGCCTTTGGCGTCGATGCCGGCGCGGGCGAGGTCCTTGCGGGTGGCGAAACCGCGTTCGGCTTGCTCGCGGCGAAAGCGCCGGTCGTCGAGTTCGGAGTTGATCCAGAGTGCGACGGCCGTATACGCGGCGCCGAGAACGATGATGCAGGTCCAGGTGATCCACGCCGGACCGGGTTGGGCGCCGTCGGGCCAGCCCGAGGCGGGATCGCCGGGATGGGTGATCAGGCCGAGAAAGATCTCGGCGAGCTCGCCGCCGTTGCCCGGCATCGCAACGACCGTGCCCGCGGCCACGGAGGAGACCAGTCCGCCGCCGACGACCGCGAACAGCAACCCGACCACGAACACGGCGATGGTCACCGCCTCGGACGCGATGATCGGCTCTCTCGGCCGCGGCGGCGGCGTCCTGCGCGTCATCGGACTTGTCCTTTCGCGGGAGTAGTTCGGAACCCGATACGGGGAATGTCGTTTCGGGCCTCGGAATCGAGGTCGATGAAGCCGTCGAGGACAGCGGCTTTGGCGATCAATGCAGCCCAGTGCAGGAGTGCGTCGGCCGGCGGTGATTGTTCGGTCATCACCTGTGGTGGGTTCATGCGGCTCTCGTTCCTTTCACGGCTTCGTCGGTGTTGGTCAGTGCGATCTCTTCGGGGGAGCGGACGTGTTCCATCAGGATGGGGTCGGCGGATCCGATCTTGACCAGGCATTCGCCTTGGCCGAGGCCCATGATGATTTCCACCGATCCCGCTGGTAGGTGGTACATCTCGGCGGTTTCACGGGCGTCGTCGTAGCGTTCCTGCGCGAACAGGAACACGATTCCCGCTTCCTGCATGAGCGCTCGTGCGGGGGAGTCCTTGGACATGTCCGAGGGATGGTGGAAGGCAGAGACGGTCGAGAGCCCGAGTCCGCGTGAGAGTTTCATGTTGGATCGGAAGACGCTGCCGGTCGAACCCTCGGCGACGTGCCAGCCTTCCTCGACGATGAGGATGGTCTGCTTCGATATCGACGAGCGGGCAGCGAGCAGGTTGGCGAGCCAGGTGTTGATGACGGTCATCACCACCCTCAGCGCGGGTCCTTCGGTCGGAAGGGCGGAGATGTCGAAGTGCGCGAACGGATGCTCGAGCGCTTCGCGGACCTCCGGGGAGGTGGGTGCGTCGACGAGGCCCTTGAGGTCGCGGTCGACCAGGCGTAGCAGCGCCAGGCCGGGTTCGTATCCCCATTCGAGGGATCGCTGCGCCCAGCGGTCACCGAAGTAATCCCCGTCGCCGCTCCGGGGTTCGATGAGACGACGCGCGAGATCCTCGAGGATCGGTTCGCGGCCGGCGGCAGCGGCTTCCTGGTTGACCAGTTCGAGTGCCCGGCCGACGGCGCTTTTCTCCGAGGTGGTCAGCGGGCGTTCCATCGTGTCGGCGAGTACGGCGAGCACGAGCGCTTCCTGACCGGCCGGGGTGACGCCGTCGAGGCCTCCGGCGTGTTCACCGCCGGTGGTGATCGCCGGGTCGAGCAGGTTCAACCGTGCGCCGCCGCCGCCGGTTTTGAACCGGACCGATTGCACGCCGAGCACGCGCGCGAACACCGAGTATTCACCCTCGGTGCCCTGTCGTTTCTTGTCCATCACCACCACCTGGCGGCCGAAAATGAGTTGCCGCCAGCAGGAACCGGTCTTGATCAGCGACGATTTACCCTTGCCGATGTCGCCGACCATGCAGACGTTGATGTTGGAGATGTCGGTGCCGTAGAGCTCGAACGGATCGGTGATCACCACATCTTGTGAAATCCGGTTCAATCCGGTGATCGGGCCTTGATGGCGAACACTGCGGCGACTGATCGCCAGGTTCAGTGCTTCGCCCTGCCTTGTGGTAGTCCACGCACCTTCCGGGCGGGGTTCGTACCACCCGAACCGGTCGAGGATCTTGCGGCGACGGGGCGGTTTCCTGCGGGCTACCGGACGAGGGAGAGTGTCGACGGCATCGACAACACGCGTGCCCTCGCCGAGGTGCTGCGCGGTGTCTGCGAACAGTCGGCTGCGGCCCCGTGCAGATGGCCGCGAATGGGTCGCCGGGCCGGTGGTGGCGGAAGATGGCATGTCGAATGCTCCAGGCCTACTTGGTGTATCGCGTGACGGCCAGACCGCGGCCGAGGGGCAAGGTCGCGAACAGGGCGACGTCGTGGTCATCGCTCTGCCAATCGATGGTCTTGATCGCCGACTCGTCGGCCGATTCGCTCACGCGCATGCAGGCACGCTCGAGGTCGTCCTCGTCGCGCCCGGTGACGGCGATCGCCATCGAGTAGATGACGCCGTGATGCCCGGATCCGGGCTTCAGGTCCTGGCGACGTCGGCCCGATGCGGTCGCCATCACCTCACTCGACCCGTCACCGATCTTGCCTCTGCGGCGTTGGGTTTCCTGGGCGGCCTCGTCCTGGGTGAAGTCGTGCGATGCGCTCTCGCGGGCGATCTTGTCGCGCACGAAATCCATTCGGACACTGATGGTTCGGATCGTCGGCGACGGTGCTGTCTCGTCGTCGCCAGGGTCGGGGGAGACACCGGTCAACAGCGGCGCCAGCCACAGTGGGCCGAGTTCGACCGGTTCGATGCTCGCCGGCGGCATGATTCCCACGCGGGTGTGCCAGCGGCCGGATATCACCGCAGCGTTCTCGCCGCCGATATAGGAGGGCCAGCAGTTGCTCCACCGTGCGCCTTGGTGCCGGTCGAGCCGGTGGGTGGGGTCGATGAACGCGCGGATCACCGCGCAGGTGCGCTGCTCTCCGAGGACTTCCACGCGCCCGAATCCGGCGGAGACGAGTTTGGAGACCGCCCGCATCGTCTCATCACGCACGACCTGGGCGATGCCACCTTCGAAGCGGGCGTTCTTACCGCCTGCAGCGCGAGATGCTGCGTCTTCGAACGCATCCGATTGCGGGAACTTGAGCACCACGTACGCGCGGTGTTCTTCGGTGTGCGGGCGGATGGTGTCGAGCAGGTTTCCGTACGAGGCGACCGGTGCGGACAACCGCAGGTCGCCGAGGGCTTCGACCTGGTGCTCGACCCAGTCCTCGTGCATCGTCAGGTCCGCGGGGATCGAGCGGTGCAGGATCTGAATTCCACGGATCAGTGAGGTCGCCTTGGCCAGTGAGGCTCCGAACCGGCCGAACTTCTCCGACGTGCTCGCCCACGCGGCATCGGTGCGCAAACCTCCGGCGAGGCCTTGGACGGCGAGAACGACCGTGCAGTAAGGCCGCTCGCCTGGGTTGGCGGTGCGGACGATGAACATCTCGTCCAACCCGGTGCCCGCGACGTCGAGAGGCTCGGTGCGGCCCAACGGGACCGGGTACTCCCAGCCTGGGTCGAGGCCGGGCTGACCGTAGGCAGGATCGAGTGGGTGCCGGAAGATGTGTTCGCCGCGGCGTGTGCGCGACCAGGTGCGCAGGCTGTGCAGTGTCGTGGCCGCGTAGGAGCGATCACCGAACTCGAAGGTCGCCGCGAACACCCCGAGCCAGAGCAGCGCGACGAACCCGACGGCGAGGGTGCCGCCGCCGATGACGAAGTACGCGGTGATCCCGCCGACCAGGGCGGTCGACCAGGTGATCAGCACCGGTGCCGCGATTCCGGTCAACCCGCGGCGGGCGATCTCGCCGCCGAGGATCGAGGTGCGCTGCACGCTCTCGTGCGTGGTGTCGGTACTCATCCGGGTACTTACCTGCCTTCCGATTCCGACGCCGAGGATTCGGCGGAGCTCTTGGCTTTGTTCATCGCCGCGGCCGCGGACTGCGCGGCGATCGGCACCGCCACCGCGCCTGCGGTGGCCACGGCCCCGACCGAGCCCGCGGCGAGCTTGCCGCCGAGCCGTCCGGCCATGCCGATCTTCGAACCACCACCACCGGCCGTGGATGCGGCGGCGGCGCCGTCGTGCTGCGGGGTGTGCGGAGCAGAACCGCCGCCGGCGTGTGATCCACCGGACTCGGCTGCGTGGGGCGTACGCGTGGCCGCGTCGACACCGCTGCCCGAGGGTGTCGAGCGCCGGGCACCATCTACTCCGCCGCCGCCCCCGCTACTTCCTCCGCCGCCGCCCCCGCTACTTCCTCCGCCGCTGCGGCTACGGAACAGCGCCGAGCTCCCGAGACCGCCGACGACACCGCCGGCGATCGACCCACCGCCGGAGCCGAAACCTTCCGAATCCGCTTTGGTGGGAAGAATCGGTGCCCACTTGAGCAGTGCCCAGGGTGCGAGGCCCACGACGACCATGGCCGTCCCGACCAGAGCGAGGGACCCGAGGGAGGTCAGATCGCCGGATCCGCCGCCGCCGTTGAGCAGTCCGTTGTTCGCTGCGGCGAGCACGATCGAGATGACCAGGAACAGCAGCGGTTTGCTGAACACCAAGCCGACGAAGGTCAGCACCGGGCGTAGCGCTTTGACGCGCCAGGTGGGGTGTACCCACATGCCGTACCCGATTCCGGCGACGCACGCGGCCAGTGGCAGGCCGATCTGGTGCATCAGCAGCCCGAGGTACACCGACAGAGCGCCGAGCAGCAGCAGACCGAAGAAGAGGAACCCGACGATCGATCCACCGACGACGGTTTCGCTGTTCATCGCGGACATGGAGTTGTAGATGTTCTCGACCATCTCCGTCACCGTCGATCCGGACAACGCGGTGATCCCGTCGGTGACGGCCTTGGCGATCTCGATCAGAAACTGAGCTGCCGTGAGGGAGAAGAGCATCATCATGAACCCGGCCGGGAGATAGCCGAAGACGTTCGCAACCAGCTCGGCCGGGGAGCCCTTCTGCCGCGATCGGGCGATCGCGATCAACACCGCGAAGGACATCACCATCATTCCCAGCCCTGTCGAGGCGACGTACCAGGTCAGGAACCAGGGTTGGGTCGGATCGAAGTCGCCGGTGCTGGTCAGCCCTCGCAGGACTGCGTCGGTGAGGGAGAGCGCTCCGGCTTTGGTCGAGTTGGCCCAGTCGTCGATGACGGTGGCGGGGTCCGTGACGAAATCGACCACATCACCCGCGACACCGGTGACCCAGGAGAATGCCTGTACGTAGGCTTTGCCGAGCTTGTACTGCGGCGTCGACTCGATGACGATGCTCGCCGCTTGCTTGACCCGTTCGGTGAAACCGGTGTTCTGATCGATCCAGTTGGCGGTGCCGATGAACAGCCGTCCGATCGCCAGATTCCAGTCCTGGCACTGGCGAACATCGCGTTCCGAGCTCGCTTGTCCGCAGTCGACGAAGAAGGCGTGCATGCAGTACTGGTCACCGGACCCCTCCGAGCACGGGTCCGACCACGCGGCGTCGGGAACTATGTCGGCGCCGGGCAGCTCCTCGATCGCTGTCAGAGAGTCCGCGTCGGGAGTCGTCGCCCACGCGAAGCCCCAGGTGCTCCACTCTTTCGTACCCCACCGGGTCAGATCGGCAGCGCACGTACCGGTCGGTGGATGAAAGCTCGTATCGCCGGCCGGGAAGACGGTCGGGAGTGCGTCGTCAGGCGGTTCGGCGCCGTCGGCGACGGCTTTCTTCGCCTCGTCGACGGTGTCGATGGCTGCGTTTTCACTGCCCGCAGAAAGGGTGGCGCCGCCGATCATGTCGACCTTCTGCTCGTCCGGCGCGGTCCAGTACATGAGCCGGTTCTCGTTCGAGAGAGCTTCGGAGATGTAGAGCCCGAGGTCGCCGCCTTGTTCCTTGCAGTTGCCGGTGAACCACGGACCGGTCTTGAATTCCTCTGTGCCGCCGATGAATTTCTTCAGATCGGCAGGGAAGTGTTCCGGTAGCCGGGTTGCGGTTTGTTGGCCGGTCACCGCACCGGGTTCGGGCACTGGCGTCGGTTGTGCGGACGCGAGTGCGGACGGCCCGAACAGGGCCGCCAGAGCGGCGATGACCACTGCTAGAACGAGACGACGAATCATGTTCTCTCCTAGTCGATGTAGAAGGTGTAGTACCCGGCGGTCAACTGGCCACCGAGAGTCGAATCAGCGGTCGGGTAGGAGGCGTCCTCGGGGCGAGGGCCCTGCCGGAACGACCAGTCCTGGGCCTTCCAATCCCCCTCCTGCCACACCAGGGACAGGTCGGTGGTCGAATATGTCGTCGAGACAGCGACTTTGCCGGTGTCGTTGATCTCGGACTGTCCGACCCCGATCGTCCAGATCGACACCTGGGCGGCATCCTGGGTGAACGAGGTGACCGTCACCGCACCGGGAAGAAGCGAGAGCACATCGTCGTCTTCGTCGCGGTTGCTCTCGATAGCGAGAGCATCGGCGAGATTTCGACCCGGCTCAGCGACGATCATGGCCGAGCGCACATCGTTCATCTCGACACGGCCCTGACCGGCCTGCGCGATTGCCTGAATGGTGTTGACCGCGGCGGTCGATGCTCCCTGCTCGTCGCGTGTGTAGCCGCTGGGCACACCGTCGTTGACCGTGGTCGGTCCGTGCACGGCGCGGATAGCGTCACTGCTTCCGCCGTTGCCATCACGTGCCGAGCCGCCACCGAGCGTGATGACCAAGACAAGTGCAATCACCAAGACGGCGATGCCGGCGGCCGCGGCGACGAACGGCGCTCGTCGCCGATAGTTGCGTCCAGGGTCGGTGCGTGCAAAGGCTGCACGGGTTGCGTCGGAAGGGACGGGGCCGGAGGTGTCGGAGGTGACGTTGCGGTAGTCGTTTCCCATGAGTACTTCTCTTTTCTGCGGCTGCAGCCGCATCGGTGGGGTCGATCGACGGGGTGTCGAATGGGGTCGGATGGATCAGGCGGCAGGCTGAACCAGGAACAGCAATGCCCCGACGATGGGAGATACGGCCGCGGTGCCTCCCAACATGTAGAACGAGAGCTTCAGGTCATCGGAGGCGTCCGAGAGATCGCTCGGCATGTTCCGGCCGCGGGCTTTGCGGACCTTCAGGAACGAGGTCAAAACGGAGAACCCGGCGAAAGCGATGCACGCACCCCACACTGCGGCCAACAGGCGCTTCCACGTCTGATTCAATGCGGGTCCGAACAAGCTCACATCGGGGCTGACCCCGTCGAAGGGGTTGACTGCTTGAGCGGAGGCGATACCGCCGGCGAGGACGGTCAGCGCTGTGGTGATCGTGAGCACTGCGAGTACGCGGCGGATTCGGTGATTGGGGCGCCCTGCCGTGATGGGCGCGGGTGATGTGGTGAGTTTCATGGCACTTTCCTTTCCAACGGAACGGGGGTCGGTGAGGGTTCGAGGAGCGCTATTTGTCTTGAATGCGGCTCACCGCCCAACCGTCCGTGCCGTGTCGGAGCACGACTGCGACGATCGATTCGCTCACTAGCGCGCCGGCGACGCTCTGGGTGACGCGGTAGGCGCGGTAGGCGAGCTCCTCGGTCTGCGGCGGTGTCGGTTCGTCGTCGACGGTCAAGGCCGGGGTCAGGACCACGCCGTCGGCGGCCCAGGACAGCCACTGGGCGCCGGGGCTCGATTGCGCTGTGGTGGAGGTGATTTCGCGGGCATAGTCGGCCGTGAGCAGCGGTGCGGTGCGGGCCGCTGCATCGTTGGGTCCGCTGTCGACGGCGGTGTTCCAGGTGAACCAGATCGACAACGCCGCGGCCGCGACGGCGTCGGGATCTTCCCGGTCGACAGCCGGAGCGGTCTTCGGTAGTGCGGTCGCGGCGGGGGCGGGAGTGCGGACCGGGTCATTCGCCTGCGGATCGGGTGAGCCGGGGTTCCATTGCTGCGCCGGGATACTGGGCATCGTCTGGCCGTCGTTGTTCGCCCCGGTGGTGTCCGTGCAGCCGGTGAGGACTGCGGCGGTGAGCAGCAGTGCTACGAGCATGGTGCGGGTGGTGATCATCCGAATCTCCGTGCGGTCAGGCCGGTGGGCGGCGGGGTCCAGTCGGATACTTTGACGACGTCGCCGGACTGGGGAGCCTCGACGACCTGGTTGTTTCCGAGCCAGATGAAGATGTGACCGGAGTGGGGTTGGATGATGTCGCCGGGCGCGAGTTCTGCTGCGGTGGCGACGACGCGGCCGCGGGGATCGGCGATCTGCGCGGAATCCTGGTGCGGGAGAACGATCGCCCCACCGGAGGCTTGCGCTACGGCGTAGAGCACCAGGCCGGAGCAGTCGAAGCCGACTTTGTCGAAGTCGCCGATCATGTCCGCGCGGCCGCCGCCGTCACTGACACCCTTGGTCGGTCCGCCCTGGTCTCCGCCGCCCCAGGCGTAGGTGGTGCCGAGCCAGGCCATCGCGGCTGCGACGACGTTGTTCCCGAACGGTCCACCGGCCACGAGACCGGGGCCGGCGTCGTGGACCGCGACGGCGACGGAGAACTTCTCGGCCGCGGCGCGCGGGATCTTCGCGACGTAGTCGAGGGTTTCGGTGTTCTGGCAGACCCGGCCCTGCGAGAGGGTGGCGCCGGGGCCGCAGTTGTACATCGACAGGTACAGCTCGGTCAGATCGCCGGTCAGCGCGCCGGAGGCGAGGGACTCCTTGGCGATGCCCGCGAGCTCGCAGTCGTAGGCAGCTTGGGTCATCACCGCATCGGGGATGCTGCGGGTGCTCTTGCTGCCGTCGCCGTCGCCGTCGACGGCTTTCGCGGCCCAGGTGGCGGGCATGAACTGTGCTGGCCCGTCGGCGCCGGATCCGGCGTTGTGGGCGTTGACGTCGAAGCCGCCCTCCTGTTCGAGTTGGGCTGCGACGATCGGTGCGGTGACCTCGGGGCAGACGGTGCCGGCTTTCACGATCCAGGGTTCGAAGTCCGCGGGTACCGATCCGGGCCGCAGTCCCGTGGTTCCGGTGGGCTGGCCGCATCCGGGTTTCGCCGACGCTGCCAGTGCCACGTCGCGGCTCGATGCCCGCTTCGGCGGCGCGGCCGATGGGCTGGTGGTCGGGCTGCTCGTGTCGGCGGCCAGGACATCGCTGCCGGTGTCGGAGGGTGCCGCAGCGCCGGAGGCGGCGAGCCAGGCCACCGGATCGACCGCGCTGGAGCCGTCTGCGAGGCGGGTTCCGGGCCAGACCTCGAAGTGCAGGTGCGGTCCGGTGGATTGTCCGGCGTTGCCGACTTTTCCGATCGGATCACCGGCGGTGACGGTGCCGCCTTCGGTGACGTCGACGCCGTCGTCGTTCATGTGTCCGTAGACGGTGGAGAGGGATTGTCCGTCGACAGTGGTGTCGATGATGATCCAGTTACCGAAACCGCTGGCGTGACCGGCTTTTGCGACGGTGCCGTCGGTGGCCGCGTAGATCGGGGTGCCGGTGGCGGCGGAGTAGTCCTGCCCCTGGTGGCCTTCCTGGGCGCCGGTGACCGGGTTGGTGCGCGGCCCGAACGGGCTCGTCGCTTGGTAGGTGCCCTCGCGGAGCGGCATGACCACGGTGCCCGAATGTGGGGCAGTCGTAGCGCCGGTGGGTAGGCAGGTGCCTTCGTCGTCTGGTGGTGTCCGGTCTCCGGAGAGGACACCGATGAAGGCGATCGCGGCGATGACGGCGATCAGCAGTGCGCTGAGCGCGCCCGCTGCCGTACCTTTGCCGTTCTGCGATCCTGCCATGGGTGCATGTCCTTCATTCGATCGACAAAATGTGATCGATGCCCGCCCGGACACCGGTTGTGCTGTGTTGTGCTCTGCGTGATGTGCGTTGTGGTCGTCGATCTGGCTGCCCGCCCGGCTGCCGACCTTCGACCCACCGCCTAGTGAGTTGTCGGAAGTAGTTCAGCCTCCTAGCTTTTGGGTGAAGAAGTCGATCAGCCACTGCAGAGCGCTGCGGCCGGTGGAGTCGACTGTGAAGTCGCTGTAGGACTGGTGCGCTCCGGAGGCGAAGAACGTTGCGGCATCGATGCCCGCGCCGACGAGCTCGGTCAGATCACCCGCGCCCGGAGAGGACGCGAGGGAGACGAGGGAGCCTGCGAGACTGGCGAAGTCGCCGCTCGATGCCTGCTGACCGATCGCAGCAGACTGTCCTGTGACCTGTGTCTGCGCGCCGAGCTGGTCGGGGCTGGTCTTCGATCCGGATCCGGAGACGACGCCGATGGCGACGGAGGCGAGATCGAGCCCGATCGGAAGGAGTTCTGCGGCGGCGGCGAGGTTGCCGGTTTCGAGGATCTTCCAGCCGACTTCCTGGATCGCCCCGATGTCGTTGGCCAACCGGATGACATCGACGCCTCCGAGCAATCCCAGGACCAGTGAGGCGATCTGTGCGGATCCGGACGGGTCCGGGATCATCGCCACCAGGGCGGAGAGAGTGTGCAGATCCACCCCGGCGGCCATCTTGACGATCGGTGCGAACTGGTTGTTCAGCTCCCCGGCGATGCGGTGCGCTTCGCGGACGTCGAGAGCGGCGACTTTCTGCGGCAACGCGATCAGGTTGTTCACGATGCCCTGGTAGTCCATCGAGGAGAAGCCGGTGGCGACGTTGACGATCTGGCCCACGACCGTTTTCGGCTTGAGCAGTGAGAGGACCTGTGTCGCCGAGGTCAGTGCATCCGGTGCCACGGACTGCAACGGTGCGATCTGACCGGTGAGTGCCTGCGCGGAGTCTGCGAGCCCGGCGGTGGTGCCGGTGCCGCCGAGCACCGTGGAAGCAGTGTCCGCGATCGAGGTGGCCGTGCTGATTGCTCCGGCGATGTCGATCTGGTCGAGCGCATTGAGCACGCCTGCGGTCTGCTTCTCCGGTGTGCCGTCGGCGGCGGTGTCGAGCGCGGACCGGATACCGGGGTTGGCGGCGATCACCGATTGAATGTCGGCGACCGGGGACAAAGTATTGGCGAGTGAGGTAGCGGAGGCTTCGACTCCGGCGACCTGGGATTGCGAGCGGTTCGCCCCGACCGTCTCCGGGAGCGATCCGATGCGATCAGAGAGGCCCGACGCCGTGCTCGCGGCGCCGGTGAGGTCGACGCGGGAGAAGTCCGAGACCAGCGAGGACGCGAAATCGTCGGTGCCGGTACCGGGTGCCGCGGTCGTTCCGGCCTGCGCAGCCGAGCCTGCTGATGCCGCTGTGCTGCCGGTGACCCCGCCTTGAGCGGAGCCGCCGATCGTCAGGGACGCCGACGGCCCGGTTGCGGCGGCGCTCTCACTGTCGGTGGGGTTGGCGAGGACCTTGCCGAGACCGGCGATCAGTCCGTCGGTGCCGGCGTTCGTCGAGCAGTACAGGTCCGTCGGTGCGCAGAGCTGGCGCACCAGTGGGGCGAGGGAGCCGAAGCCTTCGGGCCGGACACCGCCGATGCCTTGGCCGTCGACTTTCGGGCCGACGAGTGTGCCGCCGGCGGTTCCTTGATGCGGGTCGGCGACCAGTCCGACACCGAGCACTCGGGCGGCGGGGATCACGCCGAGGCCGTTGCCGATCTCCGCTGCGATGTCGCCGGCGGCGTCGGCGCCCTGGGAGTAGCCGGCGAGCAGGAACTTCGCGCTCGCGCACGCCGAGGTGAGAATGTTGTTGATCGAATCCTTACCGGTTTTCTTGCTGTCAGCGTAGGTGCGGCCCTGATCGAACGCCGACGCCGAGTAGGCGGGGTAGAGGACGTCGATCTGGTTGCCGTACTTCGCTTTCAGTGCCTCACCGACCGTCTTGAGCATCCCCACCGGGACCGTCGGGTTCGCGGCCGCGGTTGTCTCCCAGGTGCCCGGAGTCATGACCGCGACGTACTTCGCGCACGAGCTCGCAGCGGACTGCGACGGCGCGGCACCGGCCGGTACTACCGCGGTGGCCACCAGTAACGATGCTGCGGCCAGCGCCGCGCCCATCTGTGCGAGAGGTCGATGCCACCGGCTACCGGCGCGAGTGGTGGTGCTGCTGATCATGGTTCTCCCTGGGGTGCTGAACACGGACTCGAAACGGGTCACGCTCCGCGGCGAGGTCGTCGCCGCTCCCACTGCGCGAGCTGCGAGAGGTTTTCCTGCGGAGGATGTCGATAGAGCGATTCGGGGGCGAACGGATCGGAGTACTCGAACGCGGCTTTGCGGCGTGCGTCGCCGAGGGTGTCGGCCACCAGCGCAGTGACGTTGGTGTAGCCCTCGATGGTCGCGGTGGGCAGATCCTTGTACGAGATCCGCCCACCCCGCGCCAACGCCGGTTCGTACGGTGCTTCGACGAAGTTGTGTGCGGCGATACCGAGGTCGCTGAGATCGTCGAAGATCACCTGCGAGAGTTCCGGGGAGGAGTCTGGGGTCGTGCAGGTCACGATCACCGTCTGCGCCAGCAGGTGCCCGTAACCGCGGGCCGCGACACCGTCGAGCATCAGATACACCTGCTTGGCGATGTCCATCCGCAGAGGAAGGGGCACGACGAGAACATCGGAATGCTGCATCGCCCACTGCCAGTTCTCCGCGAGCGGGTTGTTGCCGGTGTCGACGACGATCAGGTCCCGGTGTCGACGCAGCACCGCCATGATCGCCGCGCACTCGTCCCACCCGATACTGCGCGACTGGGTGGTCGAATTATCGGATGCGAGAACATCGTCCATCGTGGGTTGGCGGCGCAGGAACGAGTTCAGCGATCCGGACACCGCCGACGTCGACGCGAGTTCGCCCGCATGAGCGAGCAGGTCCCACACCGTCAACTCCGGATCGGTCGTGCGGGCCGCACGATCACCGAGGCTGCCGGTCGATTCGCTGGCATCCCACACCGCGACACCCTGGCCGCGGTGCTTGCCGAATGTCGCTCCGAGCATCAGTGCGGTCGGAGTCTTACCGGCGCCGCCTTTCGGGTTCATCACCGACACTACCGAGCATCCCGGAAGTGGTTGCTGCACAGTGTGAACGGACTGACGGAACCGGACCTCCGGGGTGTCGCTCTTGGGGCGCATGTGCATGCCGAGTGCTGCGTTGACGCGTCCGCGCAGTCCCCAGGTCGCGGGTTCGACGGTCGGGTCCTCGTCCTGTCGGTCGAACATCCTCGCCCGGTAGAGGGTGTCGGGGTCGACGTCTGGGGTCTCTACCGCCGCGAGTGCGTCCTGGCCGACGCCGTAGGGGTCCGGCACCTGGTCCGATTCGGCTGTGGCGCTCTCTGATTCGGTGGTATCGGTCTCTGCTTCGGGACGACGCAAGCGTTGATTGCGCAGGTTGACCGCCGATTCGGCTTGGTAATCCGATACTTTGTTGTCCTCGTGTTCGGAGTCGGGGTGGTGGGGGTCGCGGGTGGTCATCGGCTGACCTCCTCTGCTTCCTCGTCTTCGACGAGTAGGTCGCTGAGTCGAATCGCCTGCCAGGCGCGGTGTCCGGGGACTTCGCACCACACCGCGGCGGGGTTGTCGTCGTCGATGTCGAGACGCTCGAGGTGGACGCCGCTCTTGGCTGCGATCGCGGCCAACCGGGTGCCGTCGACGTTCGGGTTGGAGATGTGCAGGATCAGCCGGATCGCGGATACACCGAGTTCGTCGCGGAGCTTGCCGGCGAGAAACGCTGCTTTTCCGGCTGCGGAGTCGTCGGCCGAGTCCTGGTTACCGTGGCGGAAGACGGCATCTTTGGCGTGGAAGGTGCCGTACCAGGCGGTGTCCTCACCGTTGCCGACAACGGCGAAGCTGCCGCGTTCGTCTCCGGCAGTGAAGAGTTCGATCAGCGGTGCCGATACCGCGGCTTGGGCGACTTGCTCGGCGACCTGTTCGCCTTCCTGAGCGCGGAGGGTGTCGTAGTCGACGTCGAGCTGCTTGTAGAGCTCGCGCTTGATCTTCGGCCACATGGAGCGGCTGAACAGTCCTGTCTGTTCGGCCCAGGCTCGCAGGTCTGCGCTGTCTGCGGTGCGTAGGTCCTGCGATGCGTCGCGGACAGCGGCGGCGGCCTGATCCCATTCGTTGGCTGCACTGGTCATGTGAAGTGGTCCTCTCGTGGGTTCAGGCTTGGTCGATCGAGGCGATGACGTAGCGGCCGTCGACCTCGGTGGTGGTGGTGATGCGTTGGCGATACTGGGTGCCGGGGCCGCCTGGACCGGATTCGGTGAGGGTGAGGGTGAACACCCCAGGGCGAAGCGGGTCGATATCGAAGCAATAGGTCGTGCCTTCTGCGACAGTGGCGATCCCGGCGTCGAGGTTGGTCACGACGGTGTACGGGGCGCTCGATGGAGCGTTGGGGGAGACCAGTGCGTGGGCTGCTGCGCCGGAACGTTGTACGTAGTAGGCGTGTTCGAATGCGGCGATGACGCCTTCGCCGGTGTTCTGATCCCCGGCGGGCATCGAGCAATCCGGGCCAGCGGCCACGGTCGCGGTCGTCGACGGGACGGCGCTGGTGGGAAGGGCTACAGCAGGGGTCGCGGTGGTCTCGGAGTCGTCGTCGCCCGTGAACGCGGCGATCAGCGCTCCGAAGATCAGAGCAAGGACAGCGAGGTAGGCGAACAGCAGTCGTCGGCGGCGGCGAGAGCGGGATTTGGTGGGGTGGGGTGATGGCCCACCCGATGACATCCCTGATCGGGCAGGGCCGGTGGCACTGGGGATCGGGGATGCCATGGAGCGTCGCGACATCTGGCGTAGTCCTTCCTGGCGTGAATACTCTGGGACGAAGAAGCAGGTCAGGCGGGCAGCAGGCCGGCGAGGGTGGCGCCCACCTGGTCGAGGGCAGGACCGGCCGCGGCGACGACATCGGCAACGGTGGGTTGCTGAAGCACAGTCGTCGTGAAGCCTTGGACCGCGGTTGCTGCCGGTTCGATCCAGGTGTTCGCATCGCTGACAGCCTGCTTGGCCAGTGGTGCAGCGTTCTGGACAGCAGAGTTCGCCTGCGCGAGCAGATCAGGGCCCGGTTCGGTGGTCAACGGGGCCGGAATTATCGGAAGCTGATCGGCAGACGGGCCGGTTGGGAGAGCCTCGATGGCAGGCACAGGTGCCGGTGCTGGCTCTTCGATGATCGTTGCTTCGCCGCCCGCGGCCGCGCCGCCGAGTAAGCCGCCGGTGACCGCCCCGATGGCGGTGGTGGTCGCGACGATCGGCGCTGAAATAAGCGCTCCCGCACCAGCGCCGACGGCTGCTCCGAGCCCGGGAACGAAAATGAAGAGACCCGGCCCAACGGCGACGACGGCGGGAGACAATATCGGGGTTGCGGCCACACCGAGTCCGGCTCCGATTGCCGTACCGCCGGCGGTGATGGCTGTGCCGGGAACGAGACCGGCACCGAGCCCGATGAGCCCGCCCGTCACGGCTCCGCCCACGGTGCCGGCAGCGATGCGGTCTGCGCGCGGTGCGTCCGCCAAACCGTTGTCGACGAGCAGGTTTCCACCGTCTGCCTGGATTGCTTGGAAGGTGTTGGAGAGCTGGCGAGCGAACGTCGGATCGACGATCGCGGGGTCGAACGGGACAGGGTTCGCCCCGACCAGAACTGTGTTCTCCGGTGTATCGATCGGCACGATTTTGGTGCGTTTGATCGTGGGCACGGGAGCTGGTTCCGGCGCCGGGGCGGGGGCTGCGATCTCGGGATCAGCAGTGACGGAGGGGCCCTGGATCGGGGCCGGAGTGCTGTCGTAGATCGCTGGGGAGGTGTCGTAGGACGACTGCTGACGACCGGCGTTGTAGTCGTCGACCGTGCGGGTTTCGCCGGAGTAGTCGTACAGCGGTGTATATCCCGGGAGGTAGGTGTCTTCGACGGGAGCGGGAACTACCGGAGCTGGGGGAGGTGTGGTGGTCACCCCAGGCTGCGAGCCCTGTGGGCTTGTCACCCCGGGTTGAGAGGGAGCCGCGTTGGCGGGGGTTGCTACCAGGCCTGCGATGGTCACCGCAGCGACAGCTGGTAGGGCCTTGATCACCCGCCCCCGTGCCGGCTGGGCGCGGTGCTGCGCTGCTCCTGTAACCGCCGTCATTGCGATCAATCCCTTTCCTATTGCGACCTGCGGTGTGCTGGCCGTTGTCGTGAATCCAGTTGGTGCGCCGCCATTTCCGACCTTTATCGGTTCGGATGCGCATGGACGCGTAACGGGCGGTGTTGACGAAATGGCC
>NZ_NOXZ01000036.1:0-57748 GCF_002258225.1 Rhodococcus sp. RS1C4
CAGCAGCAGCGTGTGCGACACCCCGGCGAACAGATCGAACAACCGGAAGGAGAACGCGACGATGTCCCGACGCAACTCCCGAGCATCCGGAGCGCGTTCTCCCGGTTGCACCGCGGTCGACGCGTCGTCGACTGCCGACACGAGAGGACCCGGCGGGTAGGAGATCAACAACTGCGCTTGCCGACGCATCGCCGTCTCGAAGGAGTTCTCACCGGCGCCGATGCCCTCGCGGGCGCTGCGGACGGTCATCCCGACGACGTCCTCACCGACAGGCCTGCGCTCCGCGTCGTAGGTGTCCGTCAGGCCGTCCGCGGCGATGCCCCGCACCGAGAGGGCCACCTTCCACGCCAGATTGTGCGCGTCCTGAATGCCGGTGTTCATGCCCTGAGCGCCGGTCGGAGGGTGAATGTGCGCAGCGTCCCCGGCGACGAAGACGCGTCCCCTGCCGTACGCGTCGACGATGCGGTGGCTGATCTTGAACACGGAAGACCACCGCAGATTCCGTGCCGTCGTCGGTTCTGGTGACAACCGGTCCAACACCGCCTGGATGTGGTGGAGTTCGGGCGCCGGCCCACCGGTGAAGCCGTGCACGATGCCGTCGCCGGCACTGGGCGCGGCCGTGAGCTCCTCCGGCACGAACATCGACATCCGGTAACGACCGTGGCCGGGAAGTGGGATCGCCACCAGCAGATCGTCGACGGTTCCGTCCTCGGTCCGGTGTGAGCTCCTGACCCCGTAACCCGGTGGTAGCGACCAGTCGACCTCGATGTCGCCCAGCATGTAGCCCTCCGCGAACGCCCCACCCTCGAACGTCAGTCCCAGCTGCTTGCGCACCGCGCTGTGGGCCCCGTCGCAGCCGATCAAGTACTGCACGTCCGCCGTCGATCCGTCGGTCAGGATCGCAGCGACGCGCTGCCCGTCCTGCTCGAACGACGCCAGCCCGACGCCCCGCTCGACCACAGTCCCCAGCCCGGCGAGATGCTCGGCGAGAATGCGTTCGGTCTCGTACTGGGGGAGTCCGGCGAACCAGTACGGAACATCCGGCGGCAACGTCAGCTCGATTCGGCCGACCTCGACACCTCCGTCGAACGCGATCTGACCCCGCATCGGCACCGAAGCATCGAGGATCGCACCGGAGACGCCCATGTTCTCGAACACCTCCAGCGTGCGCGGCTGAATACCAACGGCTTTCGCGTACTGCGGCGGAGTCGACGCGGAATCGACGATGCGGCAGTCGATACCTCGCCTACGCAGCTCTATCGCCGCGGTCAGCCCGATGGGTCCCGCTCCGGCAATCAGCACATCTGCGCTCACGTGTACGCCACCTCCGTCGCATGATCGAACGAGGACGAGTATGGGCCGCAGCGACATGCTGCGGCCCATACTCGGATCGATCTCATGCTTGGCGGATGACTGCGACGATCATCCCTTCAGCTCGCGGGTGATTCGGTGGTAGATCCCGCCGGACGTCAAGCCACCGTCGACGACTATCTCGGTCCCGGTGATGTAACGAGCGGCGTCGGACAACAGGAATGCGACGGACTCGGCGATCTCCTCCGAGTCGGCGACACGACCTGCTGGAACGGACTTCAGGCTGGTGTCGACGAACTCCGAAGAGCCCGAGTGCAGCAGTGGGGTGTCGACAAGGCCGGGATGGATCGAATTGACGCGGACATCGTGCTCGGCGAATTCGAGTGCACCGACCTTCGACAGACCACGTACTCCCCACTTGCTGGCGCCGTATCCGGCCGCGAAGTAGCCGAGCATGCCGGCGATGGACGAGACGTTGACGATGGACCCACCTCCTCGCACGAGCAAGGACGCGCAGAACTTCATGCCGTAGAACACCGAACTCAGATTGATGTCCATGACGCGGTGCCAATCTTCGACGGTCGTCTCGACGATCCCCGCTCGGTGGCTGACGCCTGCATTGTTGACGAGTCCGTCCAAGCCGCCGTCCACGTCTTCGATGCGTTCCACGAGTTGCTGCCAGGAGTCCGGCGACGTCACATCGAGAGCGTGAAACTCTGCGAGGCCACCGTCGGCGACGATCTCTCCCGCCACCTGTTGGGCCGAGGTGGACGAGATGTCGGTGACCCACACCTTCGCGCCGCGCTGCGCGAGCAACTGCGATTCGACTTTGCCCATACCGCTGCCCGCGCCGGTCACGAGAACGACTTTTCCTTGAAAACTCATGTCTGCGCTCCCTATCCGGTCTTCAGCTCGGTGCCCTTGGTCTCGGCGACGAAGAAGACCGTGACGAACGTGAGGATGGCGCAGAACACGAAGTAACCGGCCGGAGCCAGTGCGTTGCCGGTCATCGAGATCAGCCACGTCGCGATGAACGGCGCGGTACCACCGAGGAGCATGTTGGTGGTGTTGTTTCCGAGTGCGAGACCGCTGTAGCGCACCGATGTCTTGAGCATCTCGACGTAGGTGACGTACGAAGCGCCGTTGACCACCGAGACCGCGATGAACAGGACGGACTGGCCGACGACGGCCTGCCACAAACTGCCGCCCGCCATCATCATGAACATCGGCACTCCGAGGACGATGGATGCGAAGCTGCCGCCGAACAGCACCGGCTTGCGACCGTACTTGTCGGCCATGAAGCCCGCGATCGGAAGGGTGATGACGCCCAGGACCAGGGCCAGGGAGGTGGAGAGGAATGCTGCCTGGGCAGTCTGGCCGCCTTCGGTCCTGAGGTACGTCGCCGCGTAGACCGAAGCGATGTAGTAGCCGCCGGTGATGAGTGCGCCGAGAAAAATGATCTTGACGACGCTTCCGCGGGAGGTGCTCAGGAGCTCCGAGATGGGTAGCTTCTTGGTCTCGCCCTTGTCCTCGAGCTCCTTGAACTCCGGTGTGTCGTCGAGCTTGCTACGGATCCAGATGCCGACTCCGCCGATGACGAGGCTGAGCAGGAATGGGATTCGCCACGCCCACGACAGGACCTGGTCCTCGGTGAAGACGGTGTTCAACGCCAGTGCGCACAGTGACGCCAACAACGAACCGATGTAGGTGCCGGTGTTGACCATCGAGGTCTGAGTCGCACGCCACCGAGTCGGTGCGGATTCCGAGACGAAGGCGTTCGCTCCGCCGAGTTCGCCGCCTGCGGCGAATCCTTGAAGGCATCGACACAGCACCAGGACCGAGGTCGCCCACACTCCGAGGGTGACGTACGTCGGCAGCAGTCCGATTCCGGCTGTCGCGATGACCATCAGCAGGATGGTCCAGGACAGCGCGTTCTTTCGTCCGTACTTGTCACCGATGTGTCCGAAGAAGATTCCACCGGGAACGCGAAGGAAGAAGGCAACAGCGAATGCCGCGAAGGTTCCGAGCAACGCGGCGGTGGGATCTTCCGATACGAAGAACAGGGCTGCAATGGTCGTGGCCATGTAGCCGTAGATGCCGAAATCGTAGTACTCGACGACGGTTCCGACGACGGCGGCGCGTATCACCGTCAAGGGGGATTGCTTCACCGTGGTCGACTCATCGGCCTCGCGGCCGGGCTCGGAGTGCACGGCGCTCTCGTTGGTAGTCATCATTGTTCCTCAGTGGTCAAGGGTAGGGGAGTGGAGAGGTCAGATCGCCAGCGCCTCGGCGCTCGCTGTTGCGTGCGCGGCGTTTCGGCCGGCGATGCGACCCATCGTCAACGCGTTGGCTACTGCGTTACCGCCGCCCACGTAGCGCAGGCCGAGAACACCGGCACCTGCCTCACCGGCGGCATAGAGTCCGGGAATCGGAACGCCGTCGGTGTTCAGTACGGCCGAGTTCCGGTCGATCTGCAGTCCTGCGTGTGTGCAGACCAGTTCCGCGGGGAGGATGCGTGCTGCGTAGAACGGGCCCTGGTCGACCGGGTCGGGATTCTCGGTGCTCCCCTTGTTCGACAACGTCCGATGACGCAGGAAGTCGGGGTCCTCGCCGCGCGGCAGGTTAGCATTCCATCGCGCGACGGTAGCGTTCAAGGCCGTCACGGGGACCTGCATCAGGTCGGCAAGCTGATCGAGGGTGTCGGCCCGCAGGGTGCGGCCGGCGTCGGCCTCCTCGGTGACACGATCGGCTGCCCAATCCGCATACCCCACGGGCAGATTCACCCGTGCGTTCTCGTCGAAGACGATCCACGCCGAACCGCCCTGGTGATCGATGATGCCGGTAGAGACGGCGTAGGAAGCGTCCTCGTCCATGAATCGTCGTCCTGCGGCGTTGACGTAGATGCGTGACTTCGGCGGGAATCCGGACTGCCAGTGGTGGTACCGCTGGAAGTAGACAGTGGGAAGCATCAGGCCCCATCCGTCACCGGCGATCGACGCGTCCACCGCCTCGGCGAAGCGAAGATGGTCACCGCGACTGCCTTCGGCGGCAACGACGAACAGCGAGTCGCCTGCCTTGTTCGCGACGGGATAGTGGCGATCGACGAACGTCGGGTCCTGAGCGAAGCCTCCCGACGCGACGACGACAGCGCCTGCACTGAGCTCGACGTCGTCGGCGACGACACCGACGACGCGTCCGTTCTCGGAGAGCAGGGACTGAACGCGGGTATCGAGGACGACGTCGATGCCGTGCTTACGGCGAGCGGCGTCGAGAACCTGCACCAGTCCGTATCCCTGATCCTTCGGTACGTGTCCGCGCCATACGTCTTCGACTCCCGCCTGACTCAGCCCCGGCTGATGAGCGTTGCCGGAGACCCTGACGGGAATCTCGACACCGAGCTCGATGAGCCATTCGAGTGTCGGTCCGGCGTTCTCGCAGAACGCGCGAACGAGTCCGGGCTCCAGCATCCACTGGTTCAGGTCCATGTAGTGCTGGAAGTACTTCTCGGCGCTGTCCTCGATACCGAGACCGCGCTGGACGGACGTCCCCGCCGCAGTGAACAGGCCGGCGGACAGAGCCGTCGAACCGCCGAGTTCCTTCAACGCCTCGAACAGAATCACCGAAGCGCCGTTCTCGGCTGCGGTTACAGCTGCCGCGAGTCCTGCACCGCCACCACCGATCACCACGACGTCGTAATCGTTGTCAGACATGGCGCGAGCCACCGTCGACGGCGATGCTGTGCCCGGTCACGTAGCGTGCGCTGTCCGACAACAGGAACAGGAGTGGACCGAAGACCTCCTCGGGTGCGCCGAGGCGGTGCAGCGGTACGGCGTCGAGCGCCTTTGCGAGGGCTTCGGGGTCTTCTTGGACCCAACGGGTCATCTCGGTGTCGATGTAGCCGGGTGCGATGGAGTTGACGCGAATGCCGATGTCGCCGAATTCCACAGCGAGGGACTCCGTCAGATGTGCGACGGCCGCCTTCGAGGTGCAGTAGGCGCCACGGCCCTTGCGGACACGCAGTGCGGACACCGAGGACATGTTGACGATGGCGCCGCCCTCGCTCATGTGCCTGCCTGCCGCCTGAGAACCGAACAGGACTCCCTCTACGTTGACGCTCAGCGTCGCATTGATCTGCTCCGGCGTGATGTCGGCAGCAAGGGCGAACGGGAAGATGCCCGCGTTGTTGATCCAGAAGTCGATTCGGCCGAACTCTGAAAGAGCGGTCTGCGCCAGGGCTTCGTGATCGTCGGCGACGGTGACGTCGATGCGCGCGCCGACGACCTTTCCGGGCTGGGCGACGAGCTTGTCGGTGGCCAGCTCGCGGTTCAGCTGCTCGGCTGTTTCCTTCATCTGCGCGTCGTTGATGTCGGCGCCTATGACGTTCACACCGCGAGCCGCAAGACCTTTGGCGAACACCGAGCCCATTCCGCGCGCGGCACCGGTGATGACGGCGACCTTGCCCGCGAGTTCCGGGTAGACCGCGGTCATCGTGCGGTCTACGACGCGTCCAGGATTGGTGGTGGTCATGAAATCTCTCCTTGCGAAAAAGTCTCTCGATCGGGCTGACCGGAGCAGAGCTTGCGGTGGCCCGGGAGATGTGCGATAATCGCACGCAGTGTGCGATACATATCGAACTGTAGGTGGTCCACCTCACAAACGTCAACAGGGGCGACAAGTGACTCATGGTTTCTCGGGTAAAGATGCTGTTCAGCTCGATTCGGGCATGTCGAAAACCCTTCATCACGGCCTGGTGGTTCTGGAGCTTCTGGCCGAGTATCCGAACGGACTGTCCATAACCGAGATCGCCGAAGGCATCGGCGTGCATCGCACTGTCGCGCACCGACTGGTGCGGACCCTGGAGGCGCATCACCTGTGCCGTCGGGACGACTTCAAACGAATTGCACTCGGGGCAGGACTCGTAGCGCTTGCCGAGCCCGTCGAGCAAGATCTCCGAACCGTGGCGCGTCCGGTGTTGGAGGAGCTCGCTGATCAGCTGGGTGCGACGGTGCATCTCGTCGTACGCGAGAACGACCGCGAGGTGCGAGCTTTGATGGTCGTCGAACCCCGCGGCGCGAAGGTACACGTCGCCTTTCGCGGCGGACAGGTGGATCCTATCGACCGCGGATCCGCCGGACTTGCAATGCTCGCCGCTCTGCCCGAGGTGGAAGGCGAGCGCGCAGAAGTGACCCGGGCCCGCGCCGTCGGCTATGCGGTCACCCAGGGTGAGGTCATTCCGTCTGTAGGTGGTGTGTCAGCGGTGATTCCAGGCCGCCGCGGTGATGCGCTGGCAAGTCTCGGCGCGTCCGTCTTCGAGATCGACGACGAAAAGCGCCTCGGCACAGCGGTGGTCGCCGCGGCGGCACAATTGGGTCGGCTGTTGCATTAGTCGTTCTTTGCCGGGACGATGCGGCCGCGGACGTCGCCGAAACCGATGCGGGTGCCGTTCGGTCCTGGTGCGTTGGCAGCGATGACTACCTCATCGCCGTCTTCGAGGAAAGTTCGAGTCTCGTCGCCCAGTATCGCGGGTTCCGCTCCGCCCCAGGTCAGTTCGATGAACGCCCCGCGCTGGTGCTTCTCCGGCCCGGAGATCGTTCCCGACGCGAACAGATCACCGGTGCGCGAGGTGGCTCCGTTGATGGTCTGGTGAGCGAGCATCTGAGCGGGTGACCAGTACATCTCGCGGTACGGCGGGTACGAGACGTCGTGGCCGTTCCAGGAGACGGTCAGGTCGATATCGAGTGCCCAGGACTGAGTTTCACGCAGATATTCGAGGGGTTGCGGCTCTTGGATCGGGGTGATGGTTCGCGCTGACTCGAGGGCGAGCAGCGGCACTACCCACGGCGAGATCGACGTCGCGAAGCTCTTGCCGAGATTGGGGCCGAGGGGCACGTATTCCCAGGCTTGGATGTCGCGGGCCGACCAGTCGTTGACGACTACGGCACCGAAAACGTGTTCTGCGAATCGGTCCGGTGTGATCGGGCCGTTCGACGGGATTCCGACGACGAAGCCCATCTCTGCCTCGATGTCGAGTCGAGTGCTCGGCCCGAAGGACGGCATCGCCTGATCGGGCGCCTTGCGTTGACCGTTCGGTCGCGCGATGTCCGTTCCGGAGACGACGACGGTACCTGAGCGACCGTGGTATCCGACCGGAAGGTGTTTCCAGTTGGGCAGCAACGGTTCTGCGTCGGGACGAAACAGGCGACCGAGATTGGTGGCGTGATGTTCCGAGGCGTAGAAGTCCACGTAATCGGCCACGTCGAACGGCATGTGCATCGTGACGGTGTCGAGCGGGTGAATTGCGTCGGTTGGGACGGAGTCTGTCGTGACGGCCTCGGTGAGCGTGGTGCGGACCTCGATCCAGCGCGCGCGGCCCTGAGCCATGAAGGGGTTGAGAGACGCGTGGTCGAACACGTCGTCGTGCAAAGCTTGCACGAGGTCGACGACGTTGTTGCCGAGCCGGACTCCGACGCGCTTGTCGGTCGTACCGGTCGAAAAGATGCCGTACGGGAGGTTGTCGATCCCGAACTCGGAGTTGAAAGGGACGTCGATATGTGTCACGTGGGGCTCCTTCGGAGCTGTGAGCAGAAATGTGCACCCTGGTGCACATTTCTACTCACAAGGGGTTGATGAGTCCTAGCGAAATCAGGTCGTCGAGCGGTTCACTGATACTGCAGGTCCCGAACGACAGGAATGCGCGGTCGGTGTCGATCGCGGCGACTTCTTTCGCCACGACATCGGGATCCCGGATCGCGAGGATGCGTTCGAGATCACGAACTGAACTACCGTCGGCCGCGGCCTGAGCTGCAAGCAGCACATTCAGATAGCCGTGCTGCTCGAAACCGTTGTCCGCGGCGGTGTTCCGGATCGCGTGATGAAGCCCTGCGGTGGCTTTGAACCGAACACCACGACGGGAGGCCTCGGCAATGCCCGCCGCCAGTTCCGCCTCGTCCGGATACAGGTCCGCTGTGACGCCTCCCGTGCGGAACTTCGCCCGGTAACCGCGCCGCTCGACGGCGTCGAAGATGTCGTGTCGGCGATCGTCGCGGGGGATCTCGACGTAGACGTCGACGTTGTCGGCGACGGCGCGCAGTGCAGTCAGGTCGGTGCCGTCCGGAATTGCGACCTCGACGGCTACGACCGAAACGCCTGGGATCGACTGCGCTGCTTCGAGTCCTGCAGCGACGCTCGACGGGCCTCCAGGAGCGGTCAACGACAGGTCGATCTTCGTGGGCGTCAGCTCATGTAGTCGCGGGATCGGGAAGACGAACGGCCCGACGAGATGTGCGTAGGCTGCGTCGCGGTAGCCGAGGTGCTGCGGCACCGCGTGGCCCAGAGGTGCGTTGCCGGGCGGGAACAGGGCTGCGTCGTCGCACAGTCCGTGGAAGAGCTCCGGTATCGAGGATGCGGTCACGACGCAGGTCCTCGCCCAGCCCAGCTCCAGGCATAAGCCGGGTCTTCGCAGGCGAGCGCGCCCTCGCCGAGTTCGAGGGGGCGGAACGTGTCGACCATGACGGCGAGTTCGTCGAAGAACTCGGCGCCGATACTACGTTCGTACGCGCCGGGCTGGGGACCATGAGCATGTCCGCCAGGATGGATGGAGATCGAGCCCTGCTCGATGCCCGAGCCCTTACGGGCTTCGTAGTCGCCGCCGACGTAGAACATGATCTCGTCGGAGTCGACATTGGAGTGGTAGTACGGCACCGGAATCGACAGCGGGTGGTAGTCGACCTTGCGCGGCACGAAGTTGCAGATGACGAAATTGTCGCCCTCGAACGCCTGATGCGCAGGCGGGGGCTGGTGCACACGACCGGTGATGGGTTCGTAGTCGGAGATGTTGAACGTGTACGGATACAGGCATCCGTCCCAGCCGACGACGTCGAACGGGTGGTTCGGATACACGTAGCGGGTGCCGACGATTCCAGTGGATCCACGGTGTTTGACGAGGACCTCGACATCTGTGCCCTCGGCAAGCAAAGGGGCGGCCGGACCGTGAAGGTCACGCTCGCAGAACGGTGCGTTCTCCAGGAGCTGGCCGAACTTCGACAGGTACCGCTTGGGCGGGACGATGTGGCTGTTCGCCTCCATCGCGTAAGCGCGTATCTCGCCGTCGGGGACCCAGCGATGCGTCGTCGCGCGGGGGATCAGTACGTAGTCGCCTTGGCGTGCCTGCAGTGCGCCGAACACGGTTTCGACTGTAGCGCTGCCGGATTCGACATAGACCATCTCGTCGCCGGTCGAATTACGGTACAGCGGCGACGGCTTCGTGGCGACGACGTACGAGATTCGGACGTCACCGTTTCCGAGGATCAGTCGGCGGCCGTCGACCACGTCGGTCTCTGCGACGACGTCCGGCGGGAACAGATCGTGCAGCTTCAGGTGTCGTGGTTTTAGTGGGTGATTCGGCGTCGTCGACTGGTCGGGTAACTCCCAGACGGTCGCGTCGACGATCGCCGATGGGATGTGGCGGTGATAGAGCAGCGACGAATCCGAGGAGAAGCCCTCCTCGCCCATCAACTCTTCGTAGTACAAGCCTCCGTCGGGTGTCCGGTGCTGAGTGTGACGCTTCGGCGGTACCGAGCCGAGTTGCCGGTAGTAGGCCACGAGATCTCCTAGATGTGTCCTGAGCTGATAGTAAACACATTAACTAGTTTGGAGTGATCTGTGCAACCCTGGCCGTCAATTGCGCCCGCGAACGTCGAACTGGCTGCGGTTGGTGATCAGCTTGTTCAGCAGCATGACGAGAATCCGCTGCTCGGGTTCGGTGAGGACGCTTGCCCACGCCTGTTCGCGCTCGTTCTGTTCGGCGAAGGACTCGACCATGCGGGTGTGTCCGTCGTCGGTGAGGGCGAGTCGGACCGATCGGCCGTCGACCTGGTCGGGTGTCCTGACGAGCAACCCGTCGGCAATGAGTGTCTTGGACAGGTTGGATACCGCGGCTCGGCTCATTCCGCTCAGTTCGGCCGCGCGCTTCGGTTCGATCGGTCCGGCGAGCCAGGTCACGAAGAGCAGGCGGAACGAGGACCACGACCAGCCGCGCGGCCGATGGATCGAGGATTCGAGGTCGTAGGTGACGATGTTCGACGCGCGGTTGAGCGTCAGGAGTACTTCGGTTGCCAGTTGATGTTCGAAGCCGTACTCGCCCGCGAGCTTGGAGTTGGCTGCGGCGATGAACGACCAGAAGTCGGGTTCGTCGGAATCGGTCACGTCAGTAACCCTAACGACCGTGCTAGAAAATAAATGTATGTATCAAATATCGTCGCGGGACACCGTTCGGCAGGCGACACGCCAACTGCCGTTCTCGTGGACTACTCGGTCGTGGACCACGGTGAAGCGTACGAGTCGAGTGGCGCCACCTCGAGGAGTCGCCATGATCTGCAGATAGCAGTCCACGTCCAGTGAGCCGTCCTGGCGATCGTCGACGGAGAGATTCGTGATCACATGGCGGCGCTTTTCCCGTGCGGCAGTGGCATCGGCGAAGAACTGCTCCGCAAACGCCGTCAGCGCGGCCGTGCCGACTGCGGGCTGCGGGTAGCTCGGTGAATCGAATACCCCGTCCTGGGTGAACGTGCGCGCCCATTCGTCCGCGCGTCCCGAGTCGATCGCATGACTTTGGCGGCCGTAGAGAAGTTGTATCGCAGTAGCAGTCTCCGCGTCGATCATGAAGCTCCCTCAGCCGTGCGATAAACGCACATAATGTGCGATTCGTAGTCGCGAGAGTATGTCGGTCGCTCGAGTAGGGTCAAGTCAGATTTCCGCCGCCGGCGACGAGCAAGGGGAGTGACGTTGACGCTGCTGATCCATCGTGCGACACGCACGAGTGTTCTCGCGTCCGCTCTGGCCGATGTTCTGGCCACGCCGTTGTCGGATCCGTTCGCGGCCGAGGTCGTCTCCGTCCCCGCACGTGGTGTCGAGCGGTGGTTGACGCAGCGGCTGTCGGTTTCCCTCGGCGGTGACGGGGGCGACGGCGTTGCCGCCAACATCGAGTTCCCCTCTCCGGCAAAGCTTGTCGACGAAGCCCTGGCAGATGCTGCGGGCTTCGACCCGGTGGACGACGCGTGGTCGACGGATCGAGTTCTCTGGGCGACCCTCGCGGTCCTCGACGAGTCGATGGACCAGCCGTGGTGCGCGGTGGTGGCGCACCACCTCGGGCACGGTGCCGACGACCATCGCGCCGGACGTCGGTGGTCCACGGCGGCCCATCTGGCGGGTCTGTTTCGCACCTACGGAGCGGACCGGCCGCTCATGCTCGTCGACTGGCAGCGCGGCGTCGACAGTGACGGACTCGGTGGCGACCTGCCGGAGGATCTGCGATGGCAAGCCGAGCTGTGGCGCGCGGTCCGTGAACGTATCGGCACGCCGAGTCCGGCGGAACGGCTCTCGGAAAGCTGTGACGTCGTGCGGAGCCGTCCCGATCTTCTCCGGCTTCCGGACCGATTGTCGATCTTCGGCGCTACTCGTCTGACGACCGATCAACTGCAGGTGGTCGCAGCCATTTCAGCGCATCGAGACGTGCACTTCTGGCTTCCGCATCCCAGTCGTGCGCTGTGGGACGAGAGGGCGCGGTCGAATTCCATCGTCAAGCGTGCGGACGACCGATCGATCCTGACGATCGATCACCCGCTGCTCGCCAGCCTGTCCCGGGACGTCCGAGAGCTCCAGTCGAGACTCCTTGCTCTGGACGCCAGGATCGTCGATCGCGCCGAGGAAGAATCCTTCGAAGTACCCACCCTGCTCGGACGTGTCCAAGCCGATATCGAAGCTGCACGCGCGCCGGTGCATTCGGCGACACCCGACGGAACCATCGCCGTGCACGCGTGCCATGGCGCGGCCAGGCAGGTGGAGGTCCTCCGCGAGGTGTTGCTCCACGCCTTCGAGGAGGATCCGACACTCGAACCGCGTGACGTGGTGGTGATGTGTCCGGACGTCGAGACCTACGCACCGTTGATCAGAGCGACGTTCGGACTGGGTTCGCTGGATCATCCCGGGCACTCGCTCAGGGTGCGCCTCGCCGACCGCAGTCTCCGTCAGACCAACCCGATGCTGTCCGTCGTGGCGACAGTGCTCGATCTCGCCGTCGGGCGGATCACCGCGAGCGAAGTTCTCGACTTGCTTGCCGCCGAACCCGTTCGACGGCAGTTCTCGCTCACCGACGACGATCTGGAACGACTCCGCGAGTGGACGCAGGTGGCTGGCGCACGTTGGGGCCTGAACTCCCGGCAGCGACGCGATGTCGGCTTGGACGACTTCACCGAGAACACGTTCTTCGCCGCCGTCGATCGACTGCTTCTGGGAGTATCGGCCGACGAAACCGCGCACCACTGGCTCGGACGTGCCCTGCCCGTCGACGACGTCGACGGCAGCGACATCGATCTGACCGGGCGTCTGGCGGAATTCATCGACCGCCTTGCCAGCGTCGTACGCGACATGCAGGGAACCTCCACCACGTCCGAGTGGCGTCGTGCCCTGGTTCGAGCACTCGACCTCCTCGCCGACGTGGCACCGGCCGACGCGTGGCAGCGAGCGCAGGCACTGCGTGAGATCGCGGCCGCCACACGTCACGGCGATGCGGCACCGCTCCGGCTCGCCGACGTCCGGGCCATGCTCGCCCGAGCGCTCGCAGGCCGCCCGTCTCGAACGAATTTCAGGACGGGCGAGCTGACGGTGTGCACCATGGTTCCGATGCGTTCGGTTCCGCATCGGGTGGTAGTACTTCTCGGCCTCGACGACGAAGTGTTCCCCCGCACGGGCGGCATGGACGGGGACGACGTGCTCGCCAGGGATCCAGCACCTGGTGAACGGGACGTCCGCAGCGAGGACCGTCAGTTGCTGCTCGACGCGGTGATGTCCGCCGGGCAGAAATTGTTGCTGTTCTACACCGGCGCCGACCCCGTGAACGGATCCACCAAACCTCCGGCGATACCGCTGAGCGAGCTGCTCGACGTCGTACGCACCACCGCAGGCGCCGACGTGGTCCGCCGACATCCGTTGCAGCCGTTCGATGCGCGAAACTTCGATGCCGAGAATCCGTTCAGCTTCGACGCCGTGTCGTTGAAGGGTGCGCTCGCCGCCCAGAAGGACAGCGTCCCCGCCGACGAGTTCCTGCCGAGTCGCCTGCCGGCCCGCACGCCGACCGATGTCGCGCTCGCCGACCTGGTGTCGTTCTTCGAGAACCCGATTGCGGGTTTCCTGAAGCAACGCCTCGGTGTGCGGATTCCCGAGACCGACGACGACATCGCCGATTCGCTCGACATCACCCTCGACGGCCTTCAGCGGTGGGAAGTCGGGGACCGGATGTTGAACGAGATGCTCTCCGGTACCGAGCTGGACGACTTCCGTGCGGCGGAAATGCGTCGTGGAACGTTGCCGCCCTTCGAATTCGGAGCCCGGTCCCTGAGAGACATCGTCACCGGCGTCGACACTCTCTACGAGGCCTCGCGAGAGATACACCTCGTTCCTCCCCGCGTGGTGGACATCTCGGTGGACCTCGGCGGTGGACGCAGGCTCACCGGGACGGTCACCGGAATTCACGGTGACGTCATCGCGCGCACGTCGTACTCCAAGCTCGCTCCCAAGCACCGGATCGCTGCGTGGATCAGACTTCTGGCCGTTGCTGCGCAGGACGGTTCGCGTCCCTGGCTGGCCGTGACGACAGGCCGCGGGATGGGATATCACCCGATGCGATCGACGATGAACGCGCCGACCGACGCTCTCGCGGTGTTGGCGGAGTTGGTTGCGCTGCGCGACACGGGCCTCGACGCACCACTGGCGATCGGGCCCATCGCGTCGTCGGTCTATGCGGAGAGGAGAACGGCGGGACTGCCTGCCGAGGACGCGTGGAAGGACGCGAGCGACAAATGGTCCGACAGGTTCGGTGACCACTCCGACCGCAGTATCGCGTACGTACTGGGCCCCTCCGCGCCCCTCGCGGCTCTGACCCGAGGCCACTGGAACGAGTTCCCCTCCGGAGCAGGTGCCGAGAAGACGGTGTTCGAATCGCTCGCCGGGGTGGTCTGGCGCCCACTGCTGGCGAACGAGGAGGTACGGCGACCATGACGGACTTCGACCTCTACGGTCCGCTCCCCACCGGCACCACAGTGCTGGAAGCCAGTGCGGGCACCGGAAAGACCTACGCGATAGTCGGATTGGCCACGCGCTACGTCGCCGAGGGCTTGTGCGACATCTCGCAACTGCTACTCGTCACGTTCTCCCGAGCCGCCACGCGGGAACTGCGTGATCGAACCCGCGCGCGGTTCGCCTCGGTGGCAGCACAACTCGCGTTGCCCGGTCCGCACGACGACGGCCTGGTGGCCTTTCTGGCCGAGACCACCGACGAGGAAGTTCTGGCGAGACGGCAGCGTCTGCTGCAGGCACTGTCCGAGTTCGACTCCGGCACCATTGCGACGACGCACAGCTTCTGCCAGCGGATGCTCGACAGTCTGGGCATCGCGGGGGAGAACGAGCCGGACGCCGTGCTGGTGGAGAACGTCGAGGACCTGACGATGGAGGTCGTCGACGACACCTTTCTTCGTCGCTACGCCAAGGTCGCGGACCGGGATCCGCCGATGACGCTCACGGAGGCACGCGAGCTTGCGCGAAAGGCCATCGCCGACAGGCAGTCTGTCCTGGCACCCGAGATGGATGTCGATCCTGCCGTCGGACATCGAGTGTCGTTCGCCGAGGAGGTACGCACCGAGGTCGGCCGACGCAAGCGGATCGCAGGAATCCGAGACTTCGACGATCTGCTGGAGCTACTGCACGGGGTCTTGGCGGATCCTGAGCTCGGTGAATTCGCGTGCGCACGTGTTCGTGAACAATTTCAGGTCGTCCTCGTGGACGAATTCCAGGACACCGACCCGTGGCAGTGGGGAATCCTGGCCCGCGCCTTCCACGGAAACTCGACGCTGCTTCTCGTCGGAGACCCGAAACAAGCGATCTACGCGTTCCGCGGCGCCGAGGTGTTCAGTTACCTGGACGCGGTGTCCGTTGCCGATCACCGGCTCGAGCTCACCACCAACTGGCGAAGCGACGCGGGCCTGCTCGCGGGACTGGAACACGTGTACGGCGGCGCTGCGCTGGGCCACGAGGGCATCGTCGCTCACCGGGTCGGCGCCACGCACGAGTACTCCAGGCTCAGCCACGGCGAGCCGCTCCAGGTGAGGTACCTCCCACGCACGGGTGCGGGCCCGTTGAACCGGTCCGGATTCCCTGCTGTCGACAGAGTGCGAGGCATCGTCGCCGCCGATCTCGCCGCGGACATCGCCGAGTTGATCGCCGGCGGCACGACCATTCGACTGAACGGCGTGGAACGGCAGGTCGAACCAGGAGACATCGCGGTCCTCGTCCGATACAACGCGCAAGTTCCGCTCGTTCGTGACGCTCTCGATCGGGTAGGCGTTCCGTCGGTGCTGACCGGGGGATCCTCGGTGTTCGAAACGCCCGCGGCAACGCAGTGGCTGTGGCTGCTTCAAGCGATGGAACAACCTCACCGAGCCGATCGCGTCCGGATGGCTGCGCTCACACCGTTGCTGGGTCGTACGGCAGAGCAGCTCGACGCCGGTGCCGACGACATCGTCGCCGGGCTGAGCAGCAGCTTGCGAGAATACGGAAACCTCTTCGGTCGAGCGGGATTCGCGGCCATGTTCGAGAAGCTGAGCGGAGACACGGCATTGGAGGCGCGCCTCCTGGCACTCGATTCGGGGGAGCGCGCGCTGACCGACATTCGCCACGTCGCACAGCTGTTGAACAAGGCGGCCGTCGAAGACCTGCTCGGCGCAACCGAACTCGTCCGGTGGCTGACCGAGCGCATCAGCCATCCGCATGCGGTGAACACCGGAGAACGCAGCCGCCGACTGGACAGCGAGGCTGCAGCAGTGCAGATCGCAACGATCCACGCGACCAAGGGACTGGAGTTTCCGGTCGTGTACCTGCCGTTCGCGTGGCACGCGACATCGCCGCAGAAGCCCGCGACGCTGGTCTACCACGACGACGAACACCGACGAATCCTCGACGTCGGTGGTGGGCGCGGTCAGGGGTGGGGTGCGAGAAAAGCACTGTCCGACAAGGAACAGGCAGGCGAGGAGCTACGCCTGCTGTACGTGGCGCTCACGAGAGCCCAGTGCCGAGTCGTCCTGTGGTGGGCGCCTGCGATCACGACGGCCGGGTCACCGCTGCACCGAGTGCTGTTCGGCCGGATGCCGGGTACGGCGGAACTGGAGCCGAGACCGAAGGTGCTCGACGACGCTGCCTCCGTGAACAGGCTGGAATCATGGGCAGGGGCCGCGAACGGGACAGTCGCGGTCGAACCGGCCGAACGCCGCGATGCGCGTGCGCCGGTCGACTCGACGCCCCGTGTGCAGCCGGCGCTCGGCGCGGCGGTCTTCGGACGCTCGCTCGACATGCTCTGGCGTCGTACGTCCTACTCCGCCATGACCGCGGCGGCCCACGAGGGGCCAGGAGTGCGCAGCGAGCCCGAGCAACCGGGGATCGAAGACGAACCCGACGAGCCTGCGTCGGGTCCGGTGGTCGGACCCGACGACGACATGCAGAGCATCCCGTCCCCGATGAACGGTTTGCCCGCCGGAGCGGCGTTCGGAACCCTGGTGCACGAGATTCTCGAGCACCTGGACACGTCCGCCGACGACGTGGAGGCCGAGCTGCTGAGCCGATGCACCGACGCGATCGAGGAGAACGTTGCGGACATCGAGCCGCAGGCGCTGGCCGGCGCGTTGCTACCGGTGCTGCGCACGCCCCTGGGGTTCGGAACGCTGGAGGACATCGCACCGTCGGATCACTTGGCGGAGCTGAACTTCGAACTTCCTCTCGCGGGCGGTGACAACCCGACCGCGCAGGTCGTGACCATCCGGGGCATCGCTCGGCTCCTTCGCAGCCATCTGCCCGCGGACGAAGTCCTGGCCTCGTATGCCGACCGTCTCGAAGCCCTCGAATCACCGCCGCTGCGGGGGTATCTGACCGGAAGCATCGACTCGGTCCTGCGTGTTCACGAAGCAGGCCGGACGCGCTACGTCGTCGTCGACTACAAGACAAACAGAATCACCAGTGGTGACCTCACCGTCGAACACTTCACTCGCGAGCGCATGGCCCAGGAGATGATGCGCTCGCACTACCCGCTGCAGGCATTGTTGTATGCCGTTGCGCTGCACCGGTATTTGCGCTGGCGTCAACCGAACTACGACCCCCGCACCCACCTCGGCGGTGTGCAGTATCTTTTCGTGCGCGGCATGGCAGGCCCCCACACACCGGCCGGCTGCGGAGTCTTCGACTGGTACCCGCCACCGGCACTGGTCACCGACGTGTCCGATCTTCTCGCGGGACACGATCCGAGATCCGGTCGACCAGGTGGGGCAGGAGCGGAGCCGGCGGAGCGACCAGGTGGGGCAGGAGCGGAGCCGGCGGAGCGACCAGGTGGGGCAGGAGCGGAGCCGGCGGAGCGACCAGGTCGAACAGGAGGTTCGTCGTGACCGATGCGTCGTTGGTGAAGCGAGCGGACGGGCTGCTGAAGACGTTCAACGAGGTCGGCGTTCTGGCTCCGGCCGATGTTCACGTCGCCCTCCGGCTCGGTGCGCTCGGCGGAGAATCCGATCCGAATGTTCTGTTCGCCGCTGCTCTTGCGGTCCGGGCTGTGCGTTCGGGGTCGGTGTGTCTGGATCTGCGGAGGTTGAGGGACGTGACCGTCGACGAGGAGTCCGACGTCGACCTCGGTTCGTTGCCGTGGCCGGAGCTCGGGGATGTGTTGGCTGCGTTGCGGGCCAGTCCGTTGGTGACGGGAGGAGATCGCGGGCCGTTGGTCCCACTGCGTCTCGTCGACACCGACGACGGTGAACTGCTGTACCTGGATCGGTATCACCTGCAGGAGCGCACGATTCGGACGGTTCTGGAGACACGCGAATCGTCGAGGCCCGATGTGGACGTCGACGAGGTGAGGTCGCTGCTGCACGAGCTGTTCCTCGACGAGAACGGGCAGCCGACGATGGCCCCGGATCGGCAGAGGATCGCGGCGGCACTGGCTGCCACACAGTGGACAACAGTCATCGCGGGTGGCCCCGGCACGGGCAAGACGCACACGGTGGCCCGGGTGCTGGCGATGTTCTCTCGACAGTTCGGTCCGGGGATTCGGATCGGCCTCGCTGCTCCCACCGGCAAAGCGGCGGCGCGGCTCCAGGAATCGGTGACCGAACAGTCTGCAGCCCTCGGGCTTCCGCCGGGAATCACTGCCATGACGGTGCACCGGTTGCTGGGTTGGCAGCGGGGGAGCAAGAGCAGGTTTCGTCACAACGCAACCAATCGCCTGCCGTACGACGTCATCGTCGTCGACGAGACGTCGATGGTGTCGCTGACCATGATGTGCAGGCTGCTCGAAGCCGTTCGTCCGGAGACCCGGCTCGTGCTCGTCGGTGACCCGGATCAGCTGACGTCCGTCGACGCCGGTGCCGTCCTCGCGGACCTGGTGGCGCGTCCGATCCGAAGCATTGCTGCTGACGACGGCGGACATTCGGACGGACGACACGCCTCGCCGCTGACCGCGTTGATCGAGGACGACCTCGACGCCGTCAGCGATCCGCACGAGGCCGCGTTGTCGGCGAAGGAACGGGCCCGTCTGGCAGGCGGGGTCGTGCGGTTGAGCCGAGGCCGACGGTTCGGCGGTGCCATCGCGGAACTTGCCGTCGCTGTGCGCGACGGGCGAGCGGACGACGCAATCGCATTGCTGAAGGACAGACCGGACGAGCTCTCCTTTCATTCACCGTCGGAGCTGGACGAACTTCAGGCGGATGTTCTGTCCACCGCCGCGTCGGTGACGGACGCAGCCCGCGCCGGTGACGCATCCACGGCCTTGGCGGAGCTGGAATCGCACCGACTTCTGTGCGCACACCGTCAGGGCCCGTACGGGGTGCAGACGTGGGCGCGCCGAGCAATGGACTGGGTGGGCGAGTCGTCCGGCACCTTTCTCGATCCTTCGCGCTGGTACCCGGGCCAGCCGTTGCTCGTCACCGCGAACGACCACGACGCACGCATCTACAACGGCGACACAGGAGTGGTGATCGATACCGGAGGGGGCGCGTTGATGGCCGCGTTCCAGCGGGGACGCACGCCTCTGTTGGTGCATCCGAATGTGCTGTCGTCGGTGCAGACGGTGTACGCGATGACCATTCACCGCAGCCAGGGCAGCCAGTACGACACCGTGTCCGTGCTGTTGCCCGCGGAAGCCTCGTCACTGCTGACGCGTGAACTGCTGTACACGGCCATCACGCGAGCACGGAAACATGTGCGGATCATCGGTACCGAGGACGCATTGCGCGCCGGCGTGGAACGTCAGGTGCTACGAGCCAGCGGACTTCGCCGGACGATCGTCGAGTGACGACGCGGAGCCGAGGTGGCGACGCAGACTGACTGCGGTGTCCGACCACGACCGCGCCTGTTGTTCCCAGACGCGCGCCCGAGCCGGCGTACCCCGGCGACGGAGCTCGAACGCCCGAGCGGTTGCCCGGTCGGCGTGCACGCCCGCAGTGGCAGCCAGTTCGTCCAACCGGTCGGCGCCGCAGAGGGACGCCACCGTCACGCTGTCCAACGGACCGCCGGCGAGCTCGCAGAACGTGTGCAGTGATCGGAGGCCCTCTGGCACTTCGGCGGACGCCTGCCGTTCGGTGGATGCTGCCGCGACGGGGTGTGGCTCGTGAGCAAGCGCTACCGGTCCGCCGGCGCCGTCGGCCAGACCGACCGTCCACGCACTGAGGAACGACGGATGGGGCACGTCCCACACTTCGCGGAACGTGGCAACCGCGACCGTGGCGAGCAGATCCGCCTCGTCCCGCGGTCCGTCGACGGTGAAGTCCATCACCGTGCCGTCGAGCATCGGCTTCCCGGCCTCCGACCAGCCGAGACCGTGCAGGCGCCGATCGGCGGCCGTCATGTCGACGTCGTCGGGGTACAGGTAGGACGGCAACGACGCGACGCCGACGATGACGTCTCCGTCGATCGCCACGAGATCCACATACGGCCGCTGGCCTCGTTGTCCATGAGATGCCTGGGCCGAGGTGATGGTGACGTAGCTTCCCGTGGGCATCGCCGCGACATGAGCGGTGAGGTTCTTCTCGAACCGCTGCCACGCACCCGCGACATCGGCATCGAACACCCCGGCATCGAACGGACCGTGCTCGATACCACCCTGCTCGGTAGACACATGCGCTCCTTCGTCGAACCGGATTCTCGAAGTTTCACCCGGCTGTAGCCGCCGCCCTCGAAAGATATCGGCTGGGTCCGACAAAGTTGGTGAGGCACGAGTCAGAGAGAGTGAACGATCTCCTCCCACACGCCTGCTACCACGGAGTCCGTCGCGCCGGTCTGGGTGAACAGCACGGGGCAGTGGCCTCGTCGGTCGTAGAGTTCGATGGACGCTGTCGGGCCGCGTACGCCGGAGGTGACGGTGGCCCAGCATTCGGTGACGTGGGTCAGGTCCACCATCATCCGGCACAGTCCGGACGCAAGTGTCAGATTGCCGCCGGTCATGCGTGCGGCGATGAGATGATCGTGATGTATCTGCATGCATCCCGCGCCCGCGGTGACCATCGTCATGGGAAGTTCGAGGTAGGCGAGGTGCTCGAGCGCGCCCGCGATTGCCGTCGGATCGATCTGCCGCGTGCCGAGCGAGGCCAACGCCGGAAGCGCAGCCTGCCGGGCCACGCCGCCGTCGGCGAGGATCGAGTCGAACTGTTGAATCTGGTCGGCGCCCTCCCACTCGGTGAGAGCCTCCGCGTCGGAGACGGGGGTGCGGGGTCGTGGCACCACCGCGTACGACGGCCGCGTGCGCACCGATCTCAGTGCCTCGAACGCCAACCTGTCCGATCGGGGCGTCAGATAGCTTGCGTGCGCCGCGAACCCGGTGGTGTCGAACATCCTCAAGGTCGGAGGGAGGTACTGATCGGGGTCGGTGGCAACCGCGGCGTGGAGGCGAGACATGTTCATACGCAGCGAGATTCGATTTTTCGCAGTACGGATCGGTCCGCCGATCTCGGTGGGGACGTCGTAATGACCGACGTCGTTCATCACCGCCGGTCCCGAGACCGTGATGGCCACGGTCTCGTCGAGCAGGGGCAAGAACTCGGCAACTCCTGCGGCGCCGCCGCCGATCTGCTCGCCCGAGAAGTCCGGCTTGGTCAGCAGTGCGTCAAGGTCACTGATGGCGGCCGAGTCGCCCGCGTCGGTGGGTGCTGCAGCCGCGCAACGGCATTCACTGTGGCGGCCGCAGGGTCTGCGTGAGCCGCTGGGCAGAGCCGGCGGGCCGGGGGTGGATGTGGGATCGTCGGACCGATCCCCATCCGAACTGGATGGAGCGGACATGGTGATACTCCTGAGGAAGTACTGCTGTGACGATTTTTTCGGCCCGCGAGGGGTCAGTAGACGTCGCGCAGGTAGCGCTTGGCGCGCTTGAGCTCGGACACGTAGTCCTCGGCCTGATCCGCGGAGCGTCCCCCGTGTTCGGCAATGACGTCGTGCAGCGCGGCGTCGACGTCCTTGGCCATACGAGTGGCGTCACCGCACACGTAGAAGTGACCGCCCTCCTCCAGCCACGCGTACAGCTCCTTGCCGTTCTCTCGCATGCGGTTCTGCACGTAGACCTTCTCGGCCTGATCGCGCGAGAAAGCCAGGTCGAGACGGGACAACACGCCGTCGCGAGACAGCGCGTTCAATTCGTCCTCGTAGATGAAATCCGACGCGCGGTGCTGATCACCGAAGAAGAGCCAGTTGCGGCCCGATGCGTTGCGCGCGCGCCGTTCGTGAAGGAACGCACGGAACGGCGCGATACCGGTACCGGGTCCGACCATGATGACCGGCGCGTCGTCGTCCGACGGCAGCCGGAACGATTTGTTCGCGGAGAGAAACACCCCCGCGCCGTCGCCCTCTCCGACACGGTCCGCGAGGAACGTCGAGCACACACCGCCGCGGTCACGTTCTGCGGAGCGATACCGAACGCTGGCGACCGTCAGGTGGACGGTGCCCTCGTGGGCCAGCGGCGACGACGAGATCGAGTAGACACGATGCTGCAACGGGCGGAGCAGTTCGAGCAGCTCGGCGGGCTCGATCGTCAGCGCCGGATCGAGCGCGAGAACGTCGAGGACGTCCTTGCCCCAGGTCCAGGCGTCGAGAGACTCGCGGTCACCCGTCTGGAGGACGTGCTGGAGTTCGTCGTCGCCCGATCGTTCGGCGATGGCCTCGATAAGGTCCATCGACGGCACGCCGATCTCGTAGGAATGCGTCAAGAGTTCGTCGAGACGCTGCTCGGAGCCCTTGACCGTGACCGTCGTGTCCGGGTCCACGCTGAGCCGCCCGATCAGTGCGTCGACGAGTTCCGGGTGGTTGACCGGCTTGACGCCCAGTCCGTCGCCTGCCTCGTACGTCAGGCCGCTGTCACCCAACGAGAACGCGTAGTGACGGACTTCCTTCGACGACTGCGGCCCGGAGAGAACGCGATTGGCGAGGACGGTGGCGCGGTACGGGTTCTTCCGGTTCCACGGTGACCGCTTGGAGGCACTTTTCGCGGGCTTCGCTGCAGGTGCTTCGGGCTGTGCAGACGCAGGACCCCCGCCGTCGACCGATGCGATGGAGGGGACTGCGCCGGCCAGCCATGCTGCGGCCGCGTCCTCGTAGTCGACGTCGCAATCCAGACGGTCGGCCGTCCGGGTCGCCCCGAGTGCTTCCAGTCGTGAGTCGATGTCTCGTCCCGCCTTACAGTATCCGTCGTAGCTCGTGTCGCCCAGTGCGAGGACCGCGAAGTACAGCCCTTCCAGTCTAGGTGCACTGTCGGCGGCAACAGCATCCCAGAATAGCTGGGCGTTGTCCGGCATCTCGCCTTCGCCGTATGTAGATGTCACAACGATCAGGCGACGCATGGCCGCCAACGCGTTCATGTCCACCGCGTCCAGTGACGCGACATGAGGGTCGAGCCCGTGCTGTCGGGCCAGGTCGGCGGTGTCCTGAGCAAGCGCTTCGGCGTTTCCGGTCTGGCTGCCGTACAGAATCTGCAGCGGGACCGCAGCGGCTACCGAGGCAGTGTCCGGCTGCGCGGCGGAACCGGTGGGGATCGCCAGCCGTGAATGGAGTCCCGCCAGGAAACCGGACAACCAGGCGCGCTGATCTCCGGTGAACGGCGCGTCCTCGGGAATGTAGGGAATGAGCACTGAACTTTCCGTCTCTCTCGTCAGGACACCAGGTCGGGGACGGATCGCACGGCGAACAATTCGTCGAAGTTCGGTAGCGATCCGAGCTTGGCGCGGTTCTTGGCGTCCTGGTAGATGATCCAGCCGTAGGTGGCCGGGCTGTCGGAACCGCGCACGTTTCTCGCGGTCAGGGCCTGCTTGTAGTCGTCGACGCGCTTGTGACCGACGAGGGCAGCCAACTGCTCGTCCTCGTACCCACCCAGCACGTCCTTCGCGTAGGCGGTCAGCCGGTGAACGAGCGCGAAGTCCTCGGTCAGCACGAGGTTTCGTGCTGCCTTGTGCACGGCCGGGTCGTCGATCGCGCTGGAACCGGGCACTCGGGTGAGCGCGACCTCGTGCGCGTAGTGCATCACCGTGTACTGGTTCAACAGCGCGTACACGGTGTCGGTATCGGTTTCGCCGTATCCCGGCACCGATCCGCCGAGCACCGGAGTGCCCTCTCGCAGGCTGAGCTTGTAGGACCGGACCTGCTGGGTTGCCAGCGAGCCCGCGAGCTCGTCGAGCAGCTCCTTCCGGGTTTTCGCGGCAAGGATCGCGTCGCTGTCCTGGTAGAGCAACAGCGCCCGCGGCATCGCGTAAACGAAGCGATGCTGCTCCACCTCCCAGTTCTGCAGCAACCGTGTCGCGGAAGCCGACCCGGTGGCCTCGACGTGCCACTCGAGCAGCATTCGAACGGCGACGGTGTGAATGGCTGCCTGCTCGTCGTCCGCCGTGATGGATCCGAGGATCACCGAGTCGGCACTCGCACGGAGAGGCAACAGACGGTTCGGGTCGTACTGATAGAAGAATCCGCCGCTCATGCCGTTGCAGACACCCTTGCCGAACCCGCCGAGATTCAGAATGGCGCCGCCGGTCATGTACTCGGCCGCGAAGTCACCCACGCCTTCGACGACGGCGGTGGCTCCGGAGTTCCGCACGCCGAAGCGGTCGCCCGATTCACCTTCCACGAATGCGCGTCCACCGGTCGCGCCGAAGAGCGCGAAGTTTCCGATGAGAACGTTGCCGCCCGCTTCGGGTGATCCGCCGCCGGGCGAGCGGACGATCACCGTGCCGCCGTTCATGGACTTGCCGACTCCGTCGTTGCAGGTGCCGGTGTGATCCATGACGACTCCGTCGTTGCAGAAGGCGGCGAACGAGAGGCCCGCCGCGCCGTACGTGGACACCAGGGCCGTGCCCGGCGCCAGGTATCGCCGGCCGCGGTCGTCGACGAGCACCGAGGGCATGGCGTCGGTCACCGACGTCGGGAGTTCGTGGTTGAGAAGGCGTTCGATGTCGATGGACAGTTGCCCGCCGACGCTCTTGTTCAGGTTGCCCAGGTGCGTTCGGCCGCCGGGCGCGACCGTGCGTGCGCGGTCGTCGATCAGGGCGGTGCGGACTTCGGCCATCAGCATGTCGTCGATGCCGTATTCGCGTTCGAGGTAGACGGGGTCGGTGACGACGGATTCGGGAACGACGGTCAGCATCGAGTGCAGGTCCAGCGCACCCACCGTTGCCGCATGGTCGACGAGGTGCAGAAGATCGGTGCGGCCGCGGGCGTGCCGCAACGACGGCATACCCAGCTCGGCGAGCAACTCTCGGACTTCGTGCGCGATGTTGAGCAGGTACTGCGCCATCGATCGAGGGTCACCGTCGAACACCTCGGGATTGGTCGTCAATCCTGCTGGGCACTTGACGTTGCAATTCTTCGCCATGACGCAGCCCATCATCATCAGCGCCGTGGTGCCGAACTCGAAGCTGTCGCCACCGAGCAGCGCCGAGGTGACGACGTCACGACCGGTCTGGTGGGCTCCCGAACATCGGAGGATCACTTTCTGGCGAAGTCCGTTGGCGCACAGAGCCTGGTGCACTTCCGCGAGGCCGATCTCCGCGGCGCGTCCGGCGTACTTCAGGCTCGTGACGGACGCCGCCCCGGTTCCGCCGGTGTTGCCGGCGATGTTGATGACGTCCGCACCTGCTTTCGCCACGCCGACGGCGATGGTGCCGATCCCCTCGGACGAGACGAGCTTCACGATCACGCGTACGCGCGCGGCCTTGCAGTCGTGGATCAACTGCGCGAGGTCCTCGATCGAATACGTGTCGTGATGCGGTGGGGGAGACACAAGTTCGACGCCGGGTGTGCCGCTGCGGGCCGCGGCGATGTCGACGGTGACCTTGGGGGCAGGCAGCTGTCCGCCCTCGCCGGGTTTGGCGCCCTGACCGATCTTGATCTCGATTTCCTCGAGCATCGGATCGGCCAGATAGCCGGCCCAGATGCCGAAGCGTCCCGAGGCGAATTGTTTGATGCGAGAGGCGCGGACGGTCCCGTAGCGCGACAGATGCTCTCCGCCTTCGCCGCTGTTGGACATCGCGCCGACCATGTTGGTTCCGTGCGCGACGGCTTCGTGCGCATTGGCGTTGAGAGCCCCGTGACTCATCGCGCCCGACGCGAGCAACGGTGTGATCGCACTTGCCTTCTGCACCTCGGACAAGGGGATCGACGCAGGCGCCGCACCCAGTTTTCCGAGGAACAGCGACGCTCGGCCGCGGGAGGTCACGATCACCGTGTCCCCGTCGATGCGACTCGTGGCCTCGTCGCCGAAGAGAAGACCGAGACCATCACCGAGCAGATGCGCACGCGCCGGGTTGGTACGCGCAGGGTCGGTACGCAGCGTCAGTGCGAACTCGGTGTCCGACACGGCGTCGACCTGCAGGCCGCGGACGACAATGCCCGTGTTGCCCTCGATGTCGAAGCGGCCGAGCTCGAGCGCGAACTCCTGCGCCGACGAACAGTCCGACACGTCGGCCGGCGTGGCCAACACGTCGCGCAGTGCTGCCGGTCGACGCGAGCGCTCGTCGTGCATCGACCGTACGAACGACCGGTAGTCGCCCGTCACCTCGAACGCGTCGATCTGTTCGTCGGTCAACCGGTCGAAACTCGTCGACGCGTACGCCTCGGCGCCGAGACCGAACGCGTCACCCAGCCTGGTGATGGTCAGCAGCCGCAGTGCATCGGTCTGCGTCGCATCGGCTTCGGTACCGGCGAAGGCGATCTTCTCCTTGGTCATGTCGACGAATCCACGAACCGACGTGGCCCCGAACGAATGGCCTGCGCCGTCGGCGCGTTCCTTGAACAACCCCAGGTTCGGCAGGTCGCTCTCGCTCGCCGCGCTACGGGCGTGGGCATGCCAGTGCGCGACACCCGCGGCGATCGCGCGGAACCCGACGCCGCCCACCGGGGACTTCATGTTCGGGAACCACTGCGACAGAACGGGATCCGATGTGTCGAGGAAGTTCGGTTCGAAGAACTCACCGCCGATGTAGCTCTCCACGGTGCACAGTCCGACGCGTCCCATCGTCTTCATCAACGACTTCTCGGCCGCCTTCACGAACTTGGCGAACGCCACGTCCGGGTCGGCACCGAACTTGTCCTCGGCTCGCAACCGCACCGTCAGTGGATGAACCGCGGCAGCGCCGAACCCCAGCACGAGTGCGACATGGTGAGACGAGGAGATCTGGCCGCTCTCCACCACCAGCGACACCCGTAATCGGACACCCGCTGCGATCAACCGTTCGTTGACGAACGCCACGACGGCAATCACCGGGAGTGCAGCGTTGTCCCGAGTGATGTCTCGGTCGCTGAGCACGGCGATACCGCCGTCACGGGCGAACCGAACGACCGAATCGGCCAGCGAATTCACGGCCTCCACGAGCGCGCGTTCGTTGGCCTCGCTGTCGGTGTCGATCGACCGGTACGTCATGTCGAACCGTGCGACCGGGGTATGCGGCTGTTCGGTGATCCGGCGCAGATCCGTGTGCGAGAGCAGGGGACTGGGCACGACGACCTGGCGGGAAACGGGGCCGCCGACATTGGGTTTCGGCCCCAGCGACACCCGAAGCGTCATTCCGTCGGCCTCGCGAATGCTGTCGAGCGGAGGGTTGGTCACCTGCGCGAATCGCTGCGAGAAGTACTTCGCCATCCCGCCTTCGCGGTCGGTGAGAGCGTTGATCGCGTTGCCGTATCCCATCGCCGAGACGCGTTCGACGCCGCTCGCCAGCATCGGATCCATCAGGAACTTGAAGCTCTCCTGATCCAGCGAATACGCGACGTAACGCTGATGACGTTCCAGATCGCCCGCATAGGCGTCGGCGACGGAGTCGGCGGCGTCCAGATCGTCGATGCCGACGCGCGCGGCTGCGAGCAGAGCGGTGTAATCGCGATCGGCAGCGAGCTTTTCGAAGGCTTCGCGGGTGTAGTAGGTGTGCTTGTCGCGGTGATCGAAGTAGATCATTCCGCCGGCTTCGACGCGACCACGATGCGTGATGGTCTCGGGTGGGAACCGAACCTGGCCGGCTTCGGAGAAGGCGCACAGGTAGTCGTTCGTTTCCACCGTCCGGAGGGGACGAAGTCCCAAGCGGTCCAGACGTGCGCCGATCACCGTGCCGTCGCCGAACACCACCGCAGCCGGTCCGTCGTTCTTCTCCTCGTACAGCGAGAAGTACTCGAACATCGCTCGGACCCGAGGCGAGAGCGTGTAGTCGTTCTCCCACGCCGGAGGCATCATCGACACGACGGCCGTGACCAGTTCCACGTTGTCCTCGACGACGCGGGCCTGCACGGTCTGGTCCAGGCGGCAACTGTCGGACTGGCCGGGCGGGCGCACGATGGCGCGACGCTTGGCGCTTGCCACCGCTGCTTCCGCGAGGCGATTCTTCTTGTCGGTGTTCAACTCTCCGTTGTGCGCCATGAACCGGAACGGCTGCGCCATGGTCGGATGTGGATCGGTGTTGGTGGAGAACCGGGTGTGGAAGAAGATCGTGTGGACCGAATGCTCCGGGTCGACGAGGTCGCAGAAATAAGGAATGACCTCGTCGGAGTTCAGCCGACCTTTGAGTACCTGCGTCCGGGCGCTGAGCGACAGCGGATACAGCCCGGCCAGTGTCGGGGTGGTGTACGCGATCGATTCGATGTGCAGCAGTGCCTCGTGAATCAGCCGATCGATGGCTGCGGGTTCGGGCCGGGGCCGAGATACCTCCCAGATCCACTGACGAACGGGGCGTTGATATTTCACGGCCGCGGGACGAATGGCGTCGTTGTTCACCGGAACATCGCGGACAGTGAGCGGGGTGAATCCGCGATCGATCATGGCGCGGTGGATCAGTTCGACCGCTCGTGCATGCTGCGACTCGTCGTCGGGGAGAAAGAAGTTGCCCACAGCGAATCGGCCGAGTTCGAGAGTCGGACGGTCGGTGACGCGTCGAAAGAAGTCGACGGACAAGTCGAGGGACACACCGCCACCGTCGCCGACACCCTCGGCGGACATGCCACCTCGGTGCGGCACCGAGCACAGCGCCTCACGGGCCTTGATCAGCACGTCGTGGGACTGAACGCCGTCCTTGCGCGTGATGAAGCCGACCCCGCAGCTGTCGGAATCCAGCGACGGATCGTACAGACCGATGGACTTCTCGTGCATCTATCGACCCTCTCCCTGTCCGGGCGCAGGCGGGCGAAGAGTCGGATCCGCCGTGCGCAGAATCGACGGCGTGACGCCGTCAGGGCAGGGCGTCGCTGCTTCGATGAAGCGGCACCCGGAGAGGTCAGACTACTAAGATAAGGCTAGCCTTTGTCAATTCGCCTGGACAGCTCGATCATCACGGCCGCTCGAACGCTTCGATTCCGGCGTCGACGAATCGAAGCACGTAGCCCGACGCCACCGCGTCGGCGACCGCCTTGTCGTCGCCCGCACCGTCCGTCGGCCATCCGGCAGGATCGCTGCGGTTGACGACGATCCAGTCCGGTGCCTCGGTGTTCGTCGCGCGTTGCGGAAACACGGAGACGTCGTGCGTGGCGACGAACTGTGGAACCAGATTGTTCGACGCCGCGATCGTCCGATCTGCGGGAATGGCGTCGGAGATGGCGTGGGACGCGGTCACCTGTGGATCGGTCGACCACCCGTCGGCTGTCGCCAGGCGAGCCATGGGAAGAAACGGAAGGGCGACGATCGCGAACGCAGCCACGGCCGTGAAGATCGTGCGTTGCCCGCGCTCGGTGAGTTGCTCGTGCCTGCGGCACCGCACGACGGCGTCGATCAGGGCCGCGAAGACGACGACCATCAGGATCGCGTTGTAATGGAATATCGGCTTCCAGAAGTTGGTGTTGTCGCTGAGGAATCGCCACGCGACGGTGGGGACCGCGACCAGCAGGAGCGGCGAGCGCAGTGCAACGAACGCGGTCACGGCAAGGAGGAGGAAGGCAGTCGCTGCGCGTGAGTCACCTGCGACGACACCGTGGGCGGTATCGGCAATGCCCGACCCGAGGGGAGGCAACTTCGATCCCTGACCGTACGAGTCGTCGGCACTGAGCAGCGGGATGATCACCTTGACGGCGAGGACGACCCAGCCGAGGCCCCAGACGGCTGTGAGAGCGCCGAGCGCGCGGGTGCGTCCGGTGGTCCAGAATGCGACCAGACTGCCGATGACGGCAACCGTCAGACCCATGTCCTCCTTGACGAACACCAGCGGGAGCGCCCACGCCAAGGCCGGTTGCCATCGACGATTGCCCAGGGCGACGAGAGACATGGCCATCAGTGGCACGGCGAACGCGATTTCGTGGAAGTCGAAGTTCAGGGCGGCCTGCACACCCCAGGACAGGCCGTAGGCGAACGCCACCGCGATGCCTGTCGCCGTGCCGAACTCACGGACCGCCCACCTGGACAGCGGAACGACTGCCAGCGCGAACAGAACCGCCTGCGCGATCAGCAACGTCTCCGGCGACGGGAACAGGCGATAGACCGGTGCCAGCAGTGCGGTGATCGGGGAGAAGTGGTCGCCCAGGGTGTTGTAACCGGTGCCCAGGAGATCGGACGTCGGCGCCCGAAACTCGGCGTACGACGAGATCTGTTGCACGAAGATTCCGAGATCGAATCCGGACGTGCGGAGCTGTCGGTGGCCGAGCACGGACAACAGCGAGTACAGCGTCGCGAGTACCGCGAACGCCGTCACCGGGACGACGACGTCGGCTGTGGGCCGTGCACGCCGGATTCGCGTGTCCCGGGGTTCCTCGACCGATTCGGCCGCAGTGGGCGGGGAGATCTCGGTTGCAGTCACAGGAAATGCTGTCTACCCGACATTTCTTGGATCAACCTGAGAAGTGCAGGTGACAGCGCTCGGGCACGGTCGTTCGGTCACACTCGCCGTTTGCGCGGACGATTCGACGGGGGTTGCGAGGACAAGTGGTAGTACAGAGCGTCGGCGGTGTCCTCCACGACGACCTCCACGACGTCACCGACTTCGAGATAGTCGTCGACGGCAATGCGGTCCTTGGCGCCGATCACCGCCTTGACCGAACGCGCGGGGATGAGTCCCCGGCGACCGTCCGGTCCGACGGCCAACGCATACCTCGGACCGGTACGGGTGACTCGAGCAGAGATGATGGCCGAGTCCCTCGGGACCGGTTCGACGACGGCGCCCTTCGCGACGGCCGTCTGTGAATCGAGCTGCGCCGCGAGGTCGTCCGCCATCAAGTCGACCTGGAGGAGAAGCTCTGCCATCTGCCGGGCGTACTCGGTGTGCGCCTCCGTCGGCTTGAGAGCCTCACCTGGCTTGTACATGTCCTCGTGGGTGAGTTCACCCCAGGCGTCCTGCAGCCTCGTCTTGACCTGGACTTCGACGTTCACGATCAGATCACCCTGGTGGGTGGCGACGCGGATGACCAGAATCGCGTGGTAGGCGCGGTATCCACTCGGTTTGGGGAACGCGACGTAGTCGGTCGGGTTCCGGGCGAAGCGCACCGAGCATTCCGGGTCGGTGCACGCGCGTTCCAACGCGTCCACGAAGGCGTGAAGATCCCGCGGGCTCTTGCACAGAACCTTGATGCCGATCAGATCCGGCAGGGATTCCACGACCTCGTCGATGGTCCTCGGCTCGACGATCCGGCCTTCCGTGATCTTCCGCCGCAGTTTGTCGGCTGCCCGCACCGGATCCTTGATTCGGGCGGTCTGCGCATTGAGCCGATCTCGGTCGACGTTGTCGAGGATCTCGTCCGCGATGGTCTCCAGAAAATTCTGGGCCGTCACCAGCGCGGCCTGCCATGCCCGACGACGTTCGGCGTAGGCCTCGTCGACCAGGTCGTCGATGTTCGTCGACGCTGTCACCGTCCGCGCCTCCGATCATGCCCCACGGGCTTTCCACACTTTATCTGCTTCGACAGGGGAACGAGCCGACCGACGCCGTCGTCGGCGCGCCCTGCGTGATCGGCCGCGTCGGCACAACTATTCGTCCGATCGGTCGGGCGTTCGTCGGACTGTGGGATTAGTCTCTTCACTCATGACGGCCACGGTCGCAGAGGGCGACGCATTCGTAGCGCAGTTCGATCCGTATCGTCGTGAGCTGCTCGCTCATTGCTACCGCATGACGGGCTCGATTCACGACGCCGAGGATCTCGTGCAGGAAACGTACATCCGCGCGTGGAAGGGCTACTCCAAGTTCGAGGGGCGCTCGTCGATGCGGACCTGGCTGTATCGCATCGCCACCAACACCTGCCTCACGGCGCTCGACGGCAAGACCAAGCGTCCGCTGCCGACGGGGCTCGGTGCACCGAGTTCGGACCCCACCGACGACCTGGTGGCGACGCACGAAATTGCGTGGCTCGAGCCCATCGCGGATTCCGAGCTCGCGGATTCGGACGATCCCGCATCGATCGTCGTCGGCAGGGACACCATCAGACTGGCGTTCATCGCTGCCCTGCAGCACCTCTCGGCACGTCAACGAGCAGCATTGCTGATGCGTGAGGTGCTGCAGTGGAAGGCGTCCGAAGTAGCGGAAGCCCTGGCGACCACCACGACCGCGGTGAACAGTCTGCTTCAACGCGCACGAGCGCAACTCGACGAGGTCATGCCGTCGGAAAACGATGTCGTCGAGCCGGCAGCCGCCGAGACCAGGGAATTGCTGGCCAAGTACGTCGACAGTTTCGAACGCTACGACATCGACCAGCTCGTGACTCTGTTCACCCAGGACGCAGTGTGGGAGATGCCGCCGTTCGAAGGGTGGTACCAAGGGGCCGAGAACATCGGCACCCTCATCCGTGGAAACTGTCCGGCGCAGCGAGCGGGCGACATGCGGATGGTCGCGACGTCGGCCAACGGTCAGCCCGCCTACGGGCTGTACATGCGGAACGAGGACGGAATCCACCTGCCGTTCCAACTCCACGTCGTCGACATCGAGGCGGGCAGAGTGGGCCACGTGGCGTGCTTCTTCGACCTGACTCTGTTCGAGAAATTCGGTCTACCCGAGCGCCTCTGACAGGGAGGTCGAGATAGCCCCACCTGGCCCGTCCCCGACTATTCGGACGGCACGGCGCTGGGGTCCATCCACATGACTTCCCACACGTGGTTGTCGAGATCACGGAACGCACGCCCGTACATGAACCCGTGATCCTGAGGCTCCATCCAACTCGACCCTCCGGCGGTGATCGCCGCGTCGACGAGTGAGTCGACCTCGTTCCGACTGTCGGCGCTGATACACATCAGAACCTCTCGCGACTGCGTCGTGTCGGTGATCGCGTCGGAGATGAAGTCCTTGAAGCGAGGTTCCGCCAGGAACATCACCGTCGCCTGCTCGCTCACGACCATCGATACACAGTTCTCGTCACTGAACACGTCGTTGAACTCGAAGCCCAGTCCGCCGAAGAAAGCGCGGGTGGCAGTGACGTCCTTGACGGGCATGTTGGCGAACAGCATTCGGGACATTGGGGTCTCCATTCATTCGGCGTGGAAGTCTCGTGTGTATCGACAACGGACGAATCGTGAATTCATCGCGGATCCGACATCGACTTTCTACCGCATTCGGGGGGACGACTCGCCTGTAGCAAGATGGGAACACGTCATGCAGCCGGAAGCGGCGCGTCGACGCTGTTCGAACAAGAGGAGAGTTCATGGATTTGGGTCTGTCGGGTAAAGCGTTCGTCGTCACCGGAGGAACCGAAGGGCTGGGATTCGCGTCCGCGCGTGAGCTGCTTCGTGAGGGAGCGAAGGTGACGGTGGCCTCTCGGTCACAGACCAAGGTCGACGAGGCAGTGACCGAACTGGGCGCGCACCGACCCAACGCGGTGCACGGAATGGTCGCCGACAACGGCCATCCCGCGAGCGCACAGTTGCTCGTCGAGTCGGCCATCGCGCACTGGGGCAAGCTGGACGGTCTCGTCGTGAGTGTCGGTGGACCTCCGCCGAGCACCGCCCTCGATGCCGCCGACGAGGATTGGACTGCGTCGTTCGAGTCCGTGTTCCTCGGGGCGGTGCGACTGGCCCGCGAAGCGGCGAAGGTCATGACCGACGGAAGCGCCATCGTGTTCGTGCTGTCGACATCGGTGAAGTCGCCGTTGACGGGCCTCGGCGTGTCCAACGGACTGCGCCCCGGCTTGGCGATGGTGGCCAAGGACATCGCCGACGAGCTCGGGCCACGAGGAATCAGGGTCGTGAGCGTCCTTCCCGGGCGATTCGACACGTCCCGGGGCGGCGCCGTGTCCGACGACGCGTTGGCTCGGATCCCGCTCGGTCGTATCGGCGATCCGGAGGAGTTCGGACGTACCGTCGCGTTCCTGGCGTCGCCGGCCGCGTCGTACATCACCGGCTCGACGGTCACTGTCGACGGCGGTGCCGTGCGCGCGCTCTAGTCGGTCCGGTCACCCTGACCGCACAGACGACGAGGCCCCGAGCAGCAGTGCTGCTCGGGGCCTCGTGGCAAACAAGGAGGGGGATGTAACGGTTCTAGCGGGTCACCGAGGCGATGCGGGCGAGCATCCGCGACAGGGCCGAACCGTCGGAACCCAGCTCGTCGAAAGTCGACGTGGTGGTCGATACGGCTGCGTCGCTTGTGGCTGCAGCCAGTTTGCGCACCAGTTCGGTGCGGAGCTCGATAGCGCCCAGGATATCGGCGTCGAGCGTCTCGACCTGCTCGTGGAGCTGGTCGATCTGTACGTCGTGCGTTGGTGCTTCGTCGGCGCTGATAGCGAGCGAATCGATCTGCAAAGTCACATCGTCTCCTTTTGTTCGCGTCCTGAGGAATGATTCGTTTCGCTCCTCGGAACTGTTACACGGTCGCTCTATGTGTCAACGATGTTTCGTGGCCCCTACCAAGATGCCCAGTCTTGTGGGCTGGGCCAACCATCTGAAGCTGTGATGCTGCCAACAATCCGCAGCCACCCGGTGCCTGCCATCCGTCGGAGCAACACCGCGAGCGAGCGCGGTGTTCCTGACTGCGGCGGTCGATGTTCGTCCCACATTGAGTCTTCGTAGCCGTGAGCATTGCGTACTGGATGCATTTTGCGATGAGCGCCGATTTCCACGTCCACGGCTGGTCACACACGAACGCCCCCGATGCCACGAAGTTGTGTCACCGGGGGCGAAGCGCCATGTCATGTGGTCGGTCAGCGGCGTGCTCGGTCAGCCGCGGGCGGCCTTCAGATGATCGGCGGACACAGCTTTCAGATGTGTCAGGTCCGACGCGACGGTCGCCAGTGTGTACCCCTCGTCCAAGCGCTTGGCTGCCACAGCGCCGGACGGTGTGTGGATGCCGGCCGTGATGCCTGCTGCGGCCGCGGCTCGGCACACCCGAACGAGCGCAGCCTCGAACTGCTCGTCCACGGAGGCGTCGGTCGGTGACGATCCACCCACCGCGAGTCGCAGATCGGACGGGCCGACGTAGACACCGTCGAGACCTGGAACGGCACAGATCTCCTCGACGTTGGCCAGGCCCTGAGGCGTCTCGATCATCGCCAGCACAACGGTGTCACGGTCGGCATCGGCAGGGTTGGGTCCGATTCGAAGCTGCGAGCGCATCGGACCGTAGGACCGAATGCCGGTGGGGGGATACGTTGCCGCCGAGACCGCCGCCGCTGCGTCTGCTGCCGTGTCGACGAGCGGAACGATGACGCCCGCCGCACCTGCGTCCAGCGCACGCCCGATGACCGTCGCGTTGTTCGCTTCGACCCTGATCAGTCCGGCGGGGCCGTTGGCTGCATCGATGGCGGTGAGCCCGGCGAGCATTCCGGAGTATCCGATCAATCCGTGCTGCAGGTCGAGTGCGATGTAGTCCCAGCCGACATGGGCGAGCCACTCCGTGGAGACCGGGCTGTCGATGACGGACCAGTAGCCGAGGATGCGCTCCCGGTTTCTGACGCGAGCGGCGAATTCCTGTGCAGACATGTGTAGGGGGCCTTTCAGCGGTTGTAGTTCGGCATCGGTCCACGCAGCGCGGAGCCGACGTCGTCACACGCATCCACGACGTCGGAGCCGAGTGGGCCTTTCGCGATCGCGGCGATGTTGGACTGCAGGTGCTCGACCTTGGATCCACCCAGCAGGATGGGACCGGCGGCAGGCTTGGACACCAGCCACCGCAGGGCAAGTTCGGTCAGCGGCACGCCCGCGTCGTCGGCGATCGTGGTGAGCTGCGCGACAGCGTCGAAAATCGCTGTGTTCCAGTACCGTTCGCGATACATGGCAGCCAGGCGTGAATCGCCGAATCGTCCGTCGGTCGGTGTCGCGTCCAAGGAATGCTTGCCGGTGAGCAACCCGCCACCGAGTGGGTTGTACACCATCGTGATCAATCCGGTCACGTCGGCGAACTCGACGTATTCCTCTTCGATCCTCCGGGCGAGGAGGTTGTACAGCTGCTGCGCAACCATCGGTCGCGGCGCGCCGACCTCGTCGGCTACCCGATTTGCCTCGGCGATCTGCCACGCCGCGAAGTTCGAGACGCCCAGAGCACGAATCTTGCCCTCCTGCACCAGTTCGGCGACGGTTGCCAAGGTGTCGGCGATCGATGTCGCGCGATCCGGCTGGTGCAGATAGAACAGGTCGACGTAGTCCGTCTTCAGGCGAGCCAGGCTTGCCTCCACGCTCAGACGAAGACCCTTCGGTGACAACGGGCTGTTGTCCCCGGCGTCGGGGTTGGGCATTCCCGCTTTCGTCGCGAGGGTCACCCGATCGCGACGAGTTGCGAGCAGGTCCGCGAGTATCCGCTCGGATTCACCGCCCGCGTACCCGTTCGCGGTGTCGATGTGGGTGATGCCTGCGTCGACTGCAGCGTCGAACATCTTCGCAGACCCGGCGGCGTCGACGGTGTCGCCGAACGTCATGGTGCCCAGTACGAGTGGGGAAATGTCGAGCGAGGTCATGCAGGAGCTCCTACGGAAGAGGTGGACAGGCGAGACACGATGTGACGAGGCTTGATTCCGACCATTGTCGCCGGGTCGAGGGCAGCTGCGCGCAGCGCCCGGGTGTAGGGCTCCTTGGGGCGTGCGAGCACCTCCTCGGTGTCGCCTCCTTCGACGATGCGGCCCTTGCTCATCACGACGACGGTTTCACTGATCTCGCGGACGACACCCAGGTTGTGCGAGATGAAGACGTAGGTGAGTCCGGTGTCCTGCTGAATCTCCCGCAACAAAGTCAAAACCTGCGCCTGCACGGACACGTCGAGGGCGCTCGTCGCTTCGTCGCACACCAGAATTTCCGGCCCGGACGCGAGTGCGCGGGCGATGCCGATGCGTTGACGTTGGCCACCCGAGAATTCGACCGGTCGGCGGTTCAGTGCAGTGCTCGGCAGGCCGACCTGATCGATGAGTCTCGCTGCCTTCTTGGCTCGCTCGGACTTGCTGCGAATTCCCTTCAGTCGCAGTGGTTCGCCGACGATGTCCACTGCGGTCAGGTGAGGATCGAGTGATCCGTACGGATCCTGGAACACCATCTGTACGCGAGATCGGAACGGGCGTAGGGACTTCTCGGACAGTCCGGCGATGTCCGTTCCGTCCACGACGATGCGGCCCGAGGTGGGGGTGAGCAGACGAACGATGGATTTCGCGATCGTCGACTTTCCGCAGCCCGACTCACCGACAACGGCCAGCGTCTTGCCTTTGTCGACCGAGAAGCTCACCGAATCGACAGCTCGGAACACGCCGTCGGCGACGGGGTACTCGACGACGAGATTCTCCACCGACAGCAATGGGGTGGTCATACCGTTACCTCGACTCGTTCTGGTTGGCCGGCACTCTGGTTCCAGGTCCCGAGGTGCGGGATCGCGTCCAGCAGCTTCTTGGTATACGGATTCCGGGGCGCTCCGACGAGTTCTTCCGCACCACCGTCCTCGACGAAGACACCGCTCTTCATGACGTAGATGCGGTCCGACACCAACCGTGCGACACCGAGATCGTGGGTGATGACCAGCATCCCGATGCCGGTTCGTTCCTGCAGCTCCATCAGCAGATCGAGAATGCTGGCCTGCACCGTGACATCGAGGGCACTGGTGGGCTCGTCGGCAACGATCAATTCCGGGCTCGAGGCAAGAGCACTGGCGATCAGCACACGCTGAAGCATGCCGCCCGACATCTGATGGGGATACTTGCCCAACTGGATTTTCGGGTCGGGGATGCGAACCTGTTCGAGGAGCTCGATGCAGCGCGCCGTCTGCTTGGACTTTCCCGTCACGCCGCTGTGCCGGACAGCTTCCTTCAATTGGTTGCCGATGGTGTGAACCGGGGACAGCGCCGTCATCGGATCCTGCGGAATCAATGCAATGTGCTTCCCGCGAATCTTGCTCAGCTGCTTGTCCTTACCGAGGATCTCGGTGTCCTTGAAGGTCACCGATCCTGACATCACCGCGAGATCCGACGGCAACAGCCCCAGCAGGCCCATTGCCGTCGTCGACTTGCCGGAGCCGGATTCACCGATGATCGTGACCGTTTCACCGGCGTCGATGCAGAACGACACACCGTCGACGGCCCGGATGACGCCCTTGTCGGTAACGAGTTCGATCTGGAGTTCGTCGACCTTCAATAGGTTTCCCATGACTTATGCGCCTTTCTTGAAGCGAGGGAAAATGCCGAATCTGCCGGATCCCGCGGGGCGGTCGCGGAGACCGTCGCCGAGGAGGTTCACCCCGACCACGAGGATCACGATCATCAGTCCCGTGAAGGTGACGATCCACCACGAGGTGGTGATGTAGTCCTGCCCGTCGGAGATGATGCGGCCCCACGTGGCGAACGGTCGCTGCGGGCCTGCGCCGAGGTAGGACAACGAGCTCTCGAGCAGGACCGCCTGGGCGAGGAGCAGCAATACGACGAGCGAGGCCTGCTTGATGATGTTGGGGACCACGTGGCGGAGCAGGATCGCGGTGCGGCTCAGCCCGAGGACGCGAGCTGCGGCGACGTAGGGCTTCTCGCGTTCGACCAGAACGAGCGATCGCGTGAGCCTGGCGACCTCGGGCCACTGTGCGATCGCGATCACGAAGGTGATGACCGGGATCGAGGGGCCGAAGAGTGCAACGACGAGGAGCAGCATCATCAGAAGGGGCAGCGAGAGCTGCGCTTCGAGCAACCGGGAGATGACGGCGTCGACCCAGCCGCCGAAGTACCCGGCTGCGCTGCCGGCCACGACGCCGATGATCCCGGAGACGACGACGGCGAGGATGCCGATCGTCAGCGACACCTGGCCTCCGAAGAGAATGCGCGACAGTAGATCTCGACCGAGCTGATCAGTACCCAGAAGGTGACCGTCGGTCAACGGTGGGAGCCGACGCTGGACCAGATTGGTCTGATTGGGGTCGTCGAGGGGGAGTAGGCCGGCGAGTGCGACGGGCAGAATGACCAGCAACGACAAGGCCGTGCCGGCCCAGATCTTGACGCGGCTGTCGCGTCGGCGTCGAGTTGCGCCCGCGCGGGCGAAGTCGGCTGCGGTGACAGCGCTCGGGCGCTTGTTCACCGGAGGTTCCAGCACTGCGGTCATTTGCTTACGCCCTTTCCGAGGCGGACCCGAGGATCGAGGAGTGGGTAGCAGAGGTCGACGAGCAACTGCACCAGAACGGCGAGGATCGCAGTGACGAGTACGGTCGCCTGGATGAGCGGATAGTCACGTGTTTCGAGCGCGCGGACGACGAGGGAACCGACACCGGGCCACGCGAAGACGACTTCCACGACGACGACACCGTTGAGCATGCCTGCGAACCGAGTCCCCAGAGCGGTGACGACGGGGATCGCCGAGTTGCGCATCGCGTAGCGCCACGTGAGTTCGCGTTCGGAGATGCCGCGCGATCGCGCGACCGTGATGTACGGCGACGCATAGGCATTGACCATCTCTCGTCGAACCATCCGCGAGATCAACGCGATCTGCAGGATGGAGATCGTCACCGTGGGCAGGATGAGCGACCACCATGTGGTGAAACCGGCTGCCGGAAGAACAGGAACGAGAACGGCGAACAACGTCACGAGCATCAGCCCGCTCCAGAATTCCGGCATCGACTGGCCTGCAACGGTGACGGCATTGGCTCCGAGCTCGCGGCGGGTGTCGGCGTGCTTGGCCATCCACACACCGAGTGGAATCGACAGCACTGCGGTCAGCAGGATCGCAGCGACGGCCAGAGTGATCGTGTACGGCAGGCGGTCGAAGACGACCTCGAGAGCAGGAGCCTGGAACGAGTACGACGTGCCGAACTGCAAGTGCAGCAGATCCCACAGGTAGATGAGGTACTGCTGGAACACGGACTTGTCGAGTCCCATGTCCGAGCGGATCTGTGCGAGATCCTCGGTGGAAGCAAGAGGGCCGGCGAGTGCGTAGGCGGGGTCGCCTGGTGCCATCCGGATGAGAACGAAGACGGTGGTGAGCGTCAGGAAGATAGTGAGAACGCTCTGCGCGAGGCGCTTGAGAACGTAGCGAGCCGTCGCATTCTTCGCCGCTCGGCCGATCACCGGGGCCTGCTTCTTCTTGTCGAGTGTCAGGGTCATGACTCAGGCCTCCAGTCGGACTGAGCCGAGGTCGTAGGAGTTGATGGGCGTCAGCGCTACGTTCTGCACGCGGGTCCGCTTGGCCAGCAGCGCGTTCGGAACGAAGCTCCACAGGCACGGCCACGTGTTCCAGATGTCCTGCTGGGCATCGGCGAGCAGTGATGCGCGACGCACTGGATCGGGTTCGCTCGACGCAAGTTCGATCTTCTCGGTGATCTCGGGAAATACGTACCCGTGGTAGGTGTCGCGGGTTGCTTCCTTCTCCGCCGTGCCGGCGTACATGCCCTGGATGGTGGTCAGTGCAAGCCCGGTCTGGTTGCCGTACCCGTTGCCGAGCACGTCCCAGTCGCCGACCTTGCCCTGACGCCACGAGCTGATGTCGCCCCCGGGTTCGAATTGCTGAAGCTTCACTCGCACGCCGATGTCGGTCATCATCTGCGTGACCGACTCCATGAGGGAAACGTCGTTGGTGAATTCTCCTGTCTCCCAGATGAACGTCAATTCGAGGTCGGTGACCCCCTCGGCGTCGAGTATCTGCCGTGCCTTCGCCGGATCGAACGTGTACTGGCCTGTCTCGACTGCACCGGACAATGTGCTGGGCGCTGCACCTGTTGCTTGAACGGCGGAGCCGATCAGAACGTCGCGAGCGAGCGATTCCCCGTCGATCGCGTAGGTCAGAGCCTCGCGTACCCGCGCGTTCGCGAGTGGGTGATCTGCGGGCTTTCGGAAATTGAAGAACAGCTGATTGATACGCGTGCTCGGCACCGTCTCGATCTGGACACCGGGGAGGGATGCGAGCTGTTCGGCCGAATCGGGGCTGATCGAGTCGATGACGTCGACCTCACCGCTACGCAGTGCGACGACGCGGGCTGCCTCTTCTGGAATGAATCGCACGCGAACCTGTTGCACGCTGGGCGCCTCGCCCCAGTAGAACTCGTTTGCCACGAGGGTGTATTCACCGGTGCCGCGGTTCGATTCGGTCACCACGAACGGTCCGGTGCCGATTCCGGACTGCAGTTCGTTGGGCTCGTTGGCGGATGCGGGCGTGATGAGGATATTGGACATGAGGCTGTCCAGGACGGGCAGAGGAGCGGTGGTCCTGAGGATGAACGTGCGGTCGTCGACAGGTACGACCGTCGGCCACTCGGGGAACTGAGGTGCCACGAACGAGCCGCTGACCTGTTGGTACATCTCCATGGCGACGGAGATGTCCTCGATTCTCACCGGAGTCCCGTCCGAGTACTTGACGCCTTCACGAAGGCGAACCGTCCACTCGGTGGGGGACGTGGCGTCGAATCGGTCGGCGAGAACGAGCTGTGGCGTCAAGTCGTCGCCGATACGGGTCAGTCCTTGGCGGACGCCGCGCTGTGCTGTGACCGCGGCGTCGAACTGGTTGAGTTTGTTGTCCAGGCTCACCAGTGAGCGGTTGAGCCCGAGGACGAGGGTGTCCTGCGACGGTTTCCCGGTCGGGCCTGCGCACGCGACGGTTGAACCGAGCAGCGTCACGCCTCCGGCCATGCCGGCGTACTGCAGAAAGTTCCGCCGCGACACGGACGGCATCCGCAAACGAGATGGGGTCATCGGTGACCTTGACCTTTCGAACTGGCAAAAACGCGAGGAAGCGTGCACGCGGTGAGGTGTTCTTACCGCAGGCGACGCTTGTAACTCAGCTCACAATGGCACTCTTGCGCGTTTCGCGCAAGACCCGTAGCTTTTGTTGCGTAGTTCGCGCATGTTTTCACGAAAGCGTGCATACTCGGAACATCGACGAAAGGACGGATCGTGGGGATCGACTCGCTGGTGATACTCGCCGACGACCTGTCCGGCGCAGCCGAGTCGGCAGCCGGCTTCCTGGCCTCGGACGTGTCTCTCGGCTTGGGTGTTCCCTCGCCGAACGAGGTGACCTCTCGAATCACCGTCGTCGACCTGCACACTCGCAAGCTCGACCGCGCCGACGCCGCGCGAGCCGTCGAAGACTCGCTCGCCTGCTTTCCTGGGGCGCGCGTGGTCAAGAAGATCGACTCCCTGCTGAGAGGCAACATCGAGGCCGAGGTCGGCGCACTCGCAGCCGACGGATCTGCGGTCGTCGTCGTGGCAGCATTCCCAGCAATCGGGCGGACCGTCGTCGACGGCGTCGTACACGTTCAGGACGTCCCGCTGCATCGGACTGCACTGTGGCATGCCGAACGGGATTCGCCTCCTACGTCCGTGGCCGCTGCCCTGGGGAACATCTCTCCGACGGGTGTCTCTCTCGAGCAGGTTCGTGGGGCCGGACTGGCGGACGTGCTCTCCGACCTCGTGGCGCTGGGCCGCGTACCTGTGTGCGATGCAGAAACCGATGCGGACATCGACGCCGTTGTCGCCGCGTCGCAGTCGATCACCGGTGTCCGGCTGGTGGGAACGGCGGCGCTCATGGCGTCGGTGGCACGCGCCACCTCGGTGAGTGCACACACGCACCCCACCGCGGATCACGATTTCGCCGGGAGGAGCGTGCTCGTCGTCGTCGGAACCGCCGATCTCGTTGCAGTCGAACAGGTTCGTGCCCTGGAGAATGCCGGAGTCCCGCACGTTCACCTGGATGCGAGGGCGTTGGTCGCAGGCACGATCGACGTGGAACCGATCTTCGACGCGCTGGATTCAGGCACCGCGATAGTGACGGTCTCGGGCCCCGTCACACCGGCCGATTCAGCTGCAGTGGTCGCCGGTCTCGCGCAGTTGGTTGCCCGGGTCGAGCGCGATCGGAAATCCGACCTCGTTCTCACCGGAGGCGAAACCGCTCGAACCGTTCTCGACCGGCTGGGAGTGCGCAGGTTGACCCCGGTCTGCGAAATCGAGACCGGCGCAGTACTTTCCCTGACACCTGCCGGCCGCCGGGTCATCACACGGCCGGGCAGTTTCGGAGGCGTCGACAGCCTCCGTGTTCTCGCAGACTCGTTACGTTCTTCCAGCACCGACAGCAAGGAATCTTTCATGTCAGAATCGACCCCACTTCCACTCGTCGCCGTCACGATGGGCGACGGCGCAGGCGTCGGACCCGAAGTGATCGTGCCGGCGCTCCTCGACGCCAAGACGATCTCGTGGTGCCGACCGGTTGTCATCGGTGACGCCAAGCGCCTGTTGTCGGCCGCGGAGGTACTGGGTCTCGATGTCGACATCGCTGTAGTCGAGACCATTGCGGATGCGGAGTTCACCCCCGGGCGCATCAACGTGATCGACCTCGACCTGTTGCCCGACGACCTGGCTTGGGGCGAGCTCTCCGCAATCGCCGGTGACGCCGCATACCAATACATTCGGGTTGCCAGCGAGTTGGCGGTGCGCGGAGAGGTCCAGGCTATCTGCACCGCCCCACTCAACAAGGAGGCGTTGCACGCGGCCGGACACATCTACCCGGGCCACACCGAACTGCTTGCACATCTGACCGGCACCGACGAGGTGTCGATGATGCTGTCGACCCCGAAGCTCAAGGTCATCCACGTCACCACGCATATCGGTCTGCTCGACGCCGTGGCGAAAATCGAGCCGGGACTCGTGGAACGCACTATTCGTCGCGGGTACGAAGCGCTCGTTCGGACGGGGAACGCCAGCCCCAAGATCGGTGTGTGCGGCATCAATCCGCACGCGGGTGAGAACGGTCTGTTCGGCTACGGCGAAGAAGACCTGAAGATCGTTCCCGCGGTCGAGAAGCTCAAGGTAGACGGTATCGATGCAGTCGGTCCGCTACCCGCCGACACGGCATTCTTCCTGGCCGGACGCGGCGACTACGACCTCATTGTCGCGATGTACCACGACCAAGGGCACGGGCCGGTCAAGGTTCTGGGAATCGAGGCGGGAGTGAACATCACCGTCGGGCTCCCGGTGATCCGTACGTCCGTCGATCACGGGACCGCTTTCGACATTGCGGGCAAGGGGATCGCGGAGGCCGGTAGTATGGTCGAAGCTTTGCGGCAGGCTGCCGAACTCGCAACCAGCACAACTGTTCTGAAGTAAGGGGAGCGCGTGGCGGTACGGGAGTCGGAGGCACGGCGCTCGGAGATCGTGCGTATGGCCCAGACGTCGGGGCTGGCAAGCGTCGAGGAATTGTCCGCGCAGTTCGGCGTGACGGCGTCGACCATACGGCGTGATCTGAGTCAGCTCACCGCGCAGGGGCTCATGGCGAGAACCTACGGCGGCGCGATCGCACTGAATCCACATCCCGAGTCATCGCTTCGCCAGCGATCTCTCGAAGGATTCGAAGCCAAGCGCGCGATCGCAGAGTGGGCAGCCGGACAGATATGCCCGGGCGAAACTGTCCTGCTCGACGCCGGTACGACGGTGGGCACCATGGGTGAGTTCCTTCGTGACGCGGAAGATCTGACAGTGATCGCGGCAGGACTCACTGCCCTCGAGGCCTTGGCCGACGCCGATTCCGTACGGGTCGAATGCCTCGGAGGCACGTTGCGGCATCTGAGCCAGGGATTCGTCGGACCGATCGCAGAGGCGTCGTTGCAGCGAGTCTCCTTCGACCGAGCGTTTCTCGGCGCGGACGCGGTGACGGCAGAGTTCGGAATCTGTGAGGCCGAACTGGTCCAGACACGGCTGAAGGAACTGATGATGGAGCGCGCCGGACGTACGTATGTACTTGCGCACTCGGCCAAGCTGGGGCAGAAGCCGTTCCACGCCTGGGCGCCCATTCCTCCCGGTACGACGCTCGTCACGGATTCGGCCGCGACTCGGGAGCAGATCGAGACGTTCGAGAGGGCATCGATCGACGTCGTGATTGTCTGACGAGCATCCGGGGTAGACGACCCGACAGTTGTCTACTGCAAGGAGTGCATTGTGCGCTACGACTATCTGATCGTCGGCGGCGGAATGGTCGCCGACAACGCTGCACGTGGAATTCGAGAGCTGGACAAGACGGGTTCCATCGGAATTCTGGGCGCCGACAGCGACGAGCCCTACACCAGGCCCGCGCTGTCGAAAAAACTGTGGACCGACAAGGATTTCGGACGTGACCAGGTCCCGCTGAACACGGCGTCGGAGACCGGCGCGGAGATACATACCACCACTCGGGTGGTGTCCGTCGACCGTGCGAAGCGGACCGTCGCCACCGATTCGGGTGACGAATTCGAGTACGGCGAACTGCTGCTGGCCACGGGAGGCTCGCCCCGACAGATCGACCTCGCGCCGAGTCCTCGGGTGATCTACTTCCGGACGTTCGCCGATTACCGGGCGCTCCGTGAGCAGTTGCAGACGGCGACACACATCGCCGTGGTCGGCGGTGGGTACATCGGCGCCGAGATCGCGTCGGCCCTGGTTCAGAACGGCGTCGAGGTCACGTTGGTCACGTCCGACGCCAAGGTCGGTGCGCACATGTTCCCGGACGCCCTGGCGACGGCGTTCGATCAGGGCTTCGTCGACCACGGTGTGACGGTGCGCCGAGGAGTGAAGGTGACGTCGGGCGCCGAGGCGTCGGCGCGGGTTCAGCTACAACTCGACGACGGGTCCGCTCTCGAAGCCGATGCAGTGGTGTTCGGGCTCGGAGTCACCCCGAACTCCGACCTCGCCGAGGCAGCGGGGCTGAAAACCGACAACGGCATCGTCGTCGACGAGTTCTTGCGGACCGACGACGAGCACATCCACGCGGCGGGAGACGTTGCGAACTACCCCGACGCGATCCTGGGTCGTCGACGCATCGAGCACGTCGACAACGCCAACGAGATGGGTAAGGCGGTCGGTCGAATCATGGCGGGCGGCACCGACCCGTACACCTACACCCCGTACTTCTACTCCGACGTGTTCGACGACGGATATCAGGCCGTCGGCACGGTGTCGACGTCGTTGAAGACGGTGGAGGACTGGAAGACGAAGCCCAGCGAGGGCATCGTCTATTACGTCGACGAGTCCGATGCAGTGAAAGGTGTGCTGTTCTGGAACGTCTGGGAAGGCCTGGACGACGGGAAACAGCTCATCGCCGACGCGTCGGCCCCGCCCGTGTGAATCAGGACTTGTTCGCCGCGCTCGCTGCCGTCGCCAGCTGAGTCAACAGTGGAGGCACGTCCATCCGCGGTACGACGGCCTCGATCACGACCATCCGGTCTCGTTGTGCCGCTGCGTCGTTCAGTGCATCGCGGAGTTCGCCGACTGTCGTGACCCGCCGAACGATGGGCTCGGTACCGACGCCGAGCGCGGCGGGGATCGCTGTCCAATCCCAGGACACGATGTCGTTGTACTCGGCCGTCTCACCGTGGAATGGCTCGAGAAACTGGACCGACGGTCCCGGTGTGACGGGGCTCCCGCCGCGTCGATCGAAGAATTCTGGAACAGTGGATATCGACACACGGCAGAGGAGTCCAGAATGCCCGCACACCCGGAGATCGGAACCGAGCGCGAACGCGTCGAGGAACGAGTGCGGCGCTGGTGCGAGAACGCACGGCTCGAGGGCCGCCGTCCGTTGTTGTCCGACGCCTCCGCCCTGGCGATAGCGTCCGGAAGGCTCGACGAGGCGACGCGCGAGGTGCTGTCGGCCAGGCGTCGAGCAGGTAGGTCGATGCCGAGCGTCGGCGGGTTCGGTGCGGTGCGTGTGCTGGCGGACGAGCGTGATCGCTGGTTGTCGAAGGACACGAAGAACAAGCCTGGGTCGGCGATGGTGTACCGCCTGCGCGCCGCAGAACTGGCGAAACGACTGGACCACCTGCGGGCGGAGTTCACGCTCTCCAGCACGCACTACGCGCACGGCGTGCGGGCGGTCCGTCGGGATCGACGTGACGGTCTGCACCTCGATCTCGACCAGCGTGACCTGCTGTTCAACGCGACGATGCACACCCCTGTTCCTCGACGCGAACAGGGAACGACGCTGGAACGCACCGGGTTGGCTTTGCTCGAGACCGCGGCGGAACGAATGTCCGAGGCGGCCAGGAACACGCGGTTCGCCGAGCTCGGGGACAAGGCAGCGAGCGTGGTCGTCGACTACGCGGATCGACGGGACGACGCGTTCCTGGACAAATTCGAAGCCCTGTTGTTCCTCGCCGGTCACTCGGTGGACCGAATCCACACCTCACCGGCGTGGCGGTCCGATCATTTTCTCGTCCAGCGCACGCAACTCGACCTGATCGACGAGCTGACCCAGATTTCCGTCGACGTGCATTCGTTGCGGGGGATCGGCGACGAACTCGACGGCATCGCCGCGATGATGTTCGACGACGCCACCCGCGCCCAAGTGTCGACCAGGCGTACTGCCCTCGGCACCGTGTGGTCTCAGCTCATCGACCGTGTCGCAGCGCTGGTGCGCGTCGCGGATCTCGTGACCCACGCGGAGGGCGACCTGCGGACCATGGACGTGATGCAGAAAGCGCAGAGCCTCGACAGCAGAATCGATGCACTCGTGGCTCGCGCGGGCCAGCGCGAACTGTCCGCCGACAACACTCACTTCGTCGGCGACCAGTTCTAGCGCCGCGACGGGTCAGGCGATGATGGCGAAGAGCACTGCCGCCACCGCGAAACTGACCACCGACAGAATCGTTTCCAACACTGTCCATGTCTGCAGTGTCTGCTTGACCGTCATGTTGAAGAACTTCGCGATGATCCAGAAGCCACCGTCGTTGACGTGACTGAGAATGATGGAGCCCGCTGCGATCGACATCGCGACGAGCGCGGTGGCCATCGGTGAGTAGTCCTGCGCCGCAACGAGAGGTCCGACGATTCCGCCGGTCGTCACGATCGCGACGGTGGCCGAGCCCTGAGCGATACGCAGCGCGCAGCTGATGACGTACGCGAGGACGATGATCGGCAACCCGGCGGCGGCCATGGCGTCGGCGAGGGCGGTGCCGATTCCCGTGGCCGAGATGACCTTTCCGAAGAAGGCGCCTGCACCGACCACCAGAAGCAACATGCCGACCGGACGCAGGGATTCTCCGGTCAACGTGCTCAGTTCCTGAACCGTCGAACCGCGTCGGATCCCCAGAACGTAGAACGCGATCAACACGGCGATGAGCAGTGCGACGGCCGGTGTGCCGAGGAAAGTCAGCACCTCGAGCAGATTGCCCGGGTCGAGGAGGATGCTGCCGAACGTGGCGCCGAGGATGAGGACGAGCGGGACCGCGATGATCGCACCGATGAGTCCGACCGACGGGGGAGTGGTGACGACGGGACGCTTGGTCGCGACGCCGCTGCCGCCCGTCGGCTCGGCGTCGTCGCCTTCGTTCACGAAGTCCTCGGGCACATCGACGATGACGCGTTTGCCGATCCAGTTGCCCCAGACGAGGCCTGCAGCGATGAATCCCGGTATACCGCAGACGAATCCCATGAGGATGAGCCAGCCGAGGTTGACCTCGAGCAGTCCGCCGAGAGCGACCGGTCCGGGGTGAGGCGGTAGGAATGCGTGGGTCATCGAGAGGCCGGCGAGCATCGGAAGTGCATACAGCACCAACGATTTACCGCCCTGGCGAGCTGCCACGTAGACCAACGGCGCGAGAACGAAGATGCCGATGTCGAAGAACACCGGGATGCCGAAGATGAGACCCAGTAGGCCCATCGCGATCGGCGCACCGCGGTCCCCGAACACCCCGAGGAGCTTGGAGGTCAAAGCCTGTGCTCCACCGGATCGTTCGAGGATGGCGCCCAGTACGGTGCCGAGTCCGATGATGACCGCGATGTGCCCGAGAATGCCACCGAACCCGGTTTCCAGCAGTGACTCGTTGCTCTTGATCGCTGTACCCACGATCTCCGACACCGGCAGGCCTGCCGCCAGCGCGAGACCGAGTCCGACGATCAGCAGGGCAACGAACGGTTCGAGCTTGACCCTGATGATGACGAAGAGAAGTACGGCGATGGCCAGGCCACACAGTACGAGAAGGCCAGGGGTGGATGTCCTGAGCCAGTCGACGGCGGTACTCATGAAGTGCCTTTCGGTGAAAGAGAAGTGACGAAACGTTGTGCGCGTTCGGCGATACCGTCCCAGTCGTCGGATGCGACGGCGGCGGGCGAGACGACGTCGGTTCCCGCGGTGACGGCGACTGCGCCGACGGCGAGGAAGTCCGCGGCATTGGAGGCGTTGACGCCGCCGGACGGGACGAGCTTGGCGTCCGGCAACGGCCCGAGCAGGTCTTTGAAGTGCGCGGGACCGAGGGCTCGTGCCGGGAAGATCTTCACGGCCGCAGCACCCATGTCGATCGCGTCCATCACCTCGCTGGGAGTCAGAGCACCCATCATCAGCGGAACACCGCGTGCCGAAGCGACTTCGGCGACGGCCGGTCGGAGCCCGGGGGTGACGAGGAATTGCGCGCCGGAGTCGATCGCTGCCCGGGTCTGTTCGGACGTCAGAACCGTGCCGGCCCCGATCACCGCACCCGCGTCGGCGGCCACACGCAGCAGGTCGAGCACGCCAGGCGTCGTGAACGTCAGCTCGACGGCGCGGATACCGCCCCTGGCCAATGCCTCGGCGAGTGCCTGCGGATCGGAGATCGAGGGTGCTCGCACCACGGCGAGGGCACGGTCGTCGAGAATGGTCTGCAGTGCGTTCATCGTTCCGCTCTCAGAGAATGTCCGGCAAGAATGCCAGTGGGTTGTCCGTCGTCGATGGCGAGGCGGCCGTTCACGATCACATGGCCGATACCGACGGCCTGTTGCTTCGGTTGCTCGAAAGTCGCAGTGTCGCGGACTGTATCGGGATCGAAGAGGACCAGGTCCGCAGCGTTGCCGACTGCGATGGTTCCTCGGTCGGTGAGTCCGAGCCGCTCCGCCGGTCGTCCGGTCAAGTGGTTGACGCAGTCCTCCAGGTCGAGGAGCTTCTCCTCGCGCACGTAGTGGCCCAGGTAGCGCGGAAATGTTCCCCACGCCCGTGGATGCGGGCGTTCGCCGACGAGAATGGCGTCGCTTCCGCCCATGTGCCGAGGATGCGCCATGATCGCGCGCACGTTCTCCTCGTGCCCGACATGCTGCAGAATCGTCGTCGCCAGTTGGTCGCGTACAAGGATGTCGAAGAACGAGTCCACCGGCGATTCGCCCCGTTCGGCGGCGATGTCCACCATCGTCTTGCCCACCAGCGAGTCCAGTTCCGAATTCGCGACACCACTGATCTGAATGGTCTCCCACTCGACCGTCACACCGTGGCAGCCGTCGGATCCGTTCACGTTCACGTCCTCGGTGATGCGAGCGCGCATCTCCGGGTCGCCGAAACGGGCAAGCGCCTGATCCGGCCCACCGGACATGGCCCAGCTCGGAAGCAATGCGGACAGCGTCGTGGCTCCGGGCAGGTACGGGTAGGTGTCCAGCGTGACGTCGCAGCCGTCGGCGATGGCAGAATCCACCTTGTCGAGGAATTCGCCCGCCCGGCCGCGGTTCACGCCGAAGTTCATGGTCGCGTGGGTGAGGTGCAGCGCGCATCCGGTCGCCCGCGCAAGATCCAGCATCTCCTGATACGCCTCCAGCGCACCTGCGCCGTACGATCGCGTGTGCGGAGCGTAGAAGCCTCCGAAATCGGCGACGACCTCGCACAATGCGCGGAGTTCGCTTGTACCGGCGTACATCCCGGGTGTGTACGTCAACCCGCTCGACATCCCGACGGCACCCTCGCTCAGGCCCTGGGCAAGCAGTTCCTGCATGTGGGAGATCTCGCGAGGCGTCGCCGGACGCTGATCGCCGCCGACGGCCAGATACCGGAGCGTGCCCTGAGGTACGAGGTACGCCGCGTTCGGTGTGATGCCCTGATCGAGCCGCGTCAGGTACTCGGCCACCGACCGCCAGGAAAAATCGAGGTCCGACGGGTTGCCGTTCCAGCCGGCGATCTGACGACGTACGACGTCGAGGGTGGCGTCGTCGATCGGGGCGTAGGCGATACCGTCCTGGCCGATGACCTCGGTGGTCACGCCCTGACTGATTTTCGGGAAATGCCCTGGATCGGTCAGCAACCGAAGATCGGAATGTGCGTGCATGTCGATGAAGCCGGGGGAGAGCACATGCCCTGCCTCGGCCTCGATGACCCTGTCCGCGCCGGTCGTGACGCCGGGTTCGGTGATGGCCGCGATGATGCCCCCGTCGACGAGGACGTCACGACGCACGCGCGGTGATCCGGTTCCGTCGACGACGTCGGCTCCGCGAATCAGCAATGTCATTCGTGGCTCCTAGAAGAAGGTGTGGACTAGGTCGACGACGCGCGGATCGTCGCTGCCTGCATCGTCGACGAGAGGGATCAGCCGCCATTTGTCGAAGGCTGTGCACGGATGCGAAAGACCCAGGCGAACAACGCTTCCGATCGGAGCCGCGCTGGCGTCCGGGTCGAACCGAAGGAAGGCGTGCTGATCGTTGAGGGCGGTGATCTCGCCGTCGACCGACTGCGGAGTGGGCAAACCCTCGTCGTAGGGGAGGTCCCGCTTGCCGGCATCGAGCAGCGCGAGGCCCGGCTCCGGGCGCGACACGACGCGCGCCCAGCCGTGCATCGCAGCTTCGAGTGGATGGTCCGAACGGCTCGGGATCATCGGTGAGATCTGTGAGTAGAACCCGTCGTCGTGGATGATGTATGCCCCCGACCGGAGCACCACCGTGGTCGCGACGCCGCGTGCGCCGTCCTCGTCGGCCAGTGGCGCGAGGTGCGCGGCCACGATGTCCTGATACGCGCTTCCGCCCGCGGTGACCACGGCGTGCTCGGCGTAGAGACCTGCTGCGTCGAGTTCTCGATGGAGAGTTGCGACGGCATCGAGGTAGTCGGCGACGGCCTTCAGGCCGGCCTCGGACCGATCGTGGCTGAGTGCGCCCTCGTATCCTCCGACACCCGCGAGTGCCAGACGAGGCGACGTGGCGACGGCGTCGGCGACCGCACGAGCTTCGTCGATCGTGCGCGCACCGGTTCTGCCGTGCTCGCCGCCCAGCTCGACGACGACGTGGACCGGCCTGGTTGCGCCTGCGTCGGACAGGGCTGCGTTCATTGCCTCGACGGTGCCGAGTCCGTCTGCCCAGCAGTAGAATTCGAACTCGGGATGTTCGACGAGTTCCCGTGCCAGCCAGGCGAGACCGACGGGGTCGACGAGGGCGTTGGCCAGCATGATGCGTTGGACGCCGAACGTCCTCGCCAACTGCACCTGCCAGATGGTCGCCAATGTGATTGCCCACGAACCGGAATCGAGCTGGCGTTTCCAGAGAGCCGGAGCCATCGTCGTCTTGCCGTGCGGCGCGAGTTTCACACCCGCCTCGGCAGCCCAGGCGGCCATGACCTCGATGTTGTGAGTGATTCGTTTGTCGTCGAGCGTCAACAGCGGCGTCTGGAAGGACGTCGCCGATGGTGCTTCCCGGACGAACTCCTCGATCGAACGTCCCCAGGCGTGGGGTGGAACCGATTTGTGTTCGGGTCCGATCTTTCGCGCTCGTAGGGCGTTGACGGCGTGCGTGTCGATCAAGGTGGAGACCTCCAAGCCGGTGCTGTTGCGTAATGTGCAACGACTGTTGCGCAAAATGTTTGTGATTAGTAGTGTGCATCCAACAGGGGCCGGCCCGCAAGCATTCGAAGGAGATCTCTTGCTTTCATCGCCTCGCGCGGTATGCGTCGGAGAAGGACTCGTGGTTCTCGTTGCCGAGCCCGGTGCCCTCGAAGACTCGGATTCGTTTCGACGCTCGGCAGGTGGGGCCGAAGCCAACGTGGCACGCGTCCTCGTCCAGCTGGGTGTGTCTACGTCCTGGTTGTCACGGGTCGGAGACGATGGATTCGGCCGATACCTGCTACGCCAACTCGGCGAATCAGGTGTCGACGTATCTGCCGTGTCGGTCGACCCTGCACGTCCGACGGGGATCTACGTCAAGGAACGCGGAGCCGGCACCGGCGTCGGACACGATCTGCCGCGCGGCGAGAGTCGCATGACGTACTTCCGGACAGGATCGGCTGCCAGCGCTCTGTCTGCCGAAGACCTGGTTCCCACCGTGATCGAGGGGGCCGCCATCGTCCACCTCTCCGGAATCACCGTCGCGTTGTCGGCCTCGGCTGAGTCGATGTCGAGGGCACTGCTGGCGTCCGCGGCGACCGTCAGCTTCGACCTGAACTTTCGGCCCGCGCTGTGGGGCTCGAGAATCTCCGACGCATCCTCCGTGCTGGCTGACCATGTCCGCGGCAGCGACGTGGTGCTGATGGGTGCCGACGAGGCTCACGAGGTCTTCGGGATCGACGATCCCGCAGCGTTGCGCGCGGAGTTCCCGGAACCGCGGCACCTGGTGGTCAAGAACGACGCGCACGTCGTGACCGCGTTCGACGGATCGTCGCGCGTCGACGTTCCTGCCCTCACACTCGACGTCGTGGAAAAAATCGGCGCGGGCGACGCGTTCGCAGGCGGATTTCTTGCCGGTTTGCTGACCGGGCGCTCGGCTGTGGACAGGGTCCGGCTCGGCCACCTCTGCGCGGCAGGAGCCTTGACCGCACACGGTGACGCGGCCGAAGTCGCTGATCCCTCTCGGCTCGCCGCGGCGCTGGCCCTCCCCGACGCGGAGTGGAACTCGGCACGATTCGCTGATCTGGTGGCGCAATGAGCCAAAGCCTGTCCCGAGCATTGACCATCCTCGGCCTCCTGGGGGAGGAGACGAGGTCGCTCGACCAACTAGCCCGAGAACTGGACGTGCACAAGACAACCGTGCTGCGACTGCTGCGCACGATGGAGTCGGACCGCTTCGTCCAGCACGACGCCGACCACCGATACGTGCTCGGGTCACGATTCTTCGAACTCGCCAACCGCGCACTCGAACAGAGGGATGTGCGCACGGTAGCGAGGCCGCACCTCGCTGCGCTCAACGCCGCAACCGGACAGACGATCCACCTGGCAACCCTCGAGGGTGGCGAGGCGGTGTACATCGACAAATTCGATGCGACGCAGAGCGTCCGGATGTACTCGCGTATCGGAAGACCCGCCCCGTTGCACTGCACGGCCGTGGGAAAGGTGCTGGTCTCCGCACTCCCACGTGCCGAGCAGCGGCAGATCGCGCAACGCATCGAATACGCGCGGTTCACCGACCGGACCATAGATTCCGCCGAGCGGTACCTCGCTGAACTGGACCTCGTAGCCGAGCAGGGCTACGCCGAGGACCACGAGGAACACGAGACGTTCGTCAACTGCGTGGGTGTACCGATCCTCGACGGCACCGGACGAACCGTTGCGGCAGTGTCGATGTCGGTACCGGACATGCTCCTCGACCACGGACAAGTCCTCGGGAAACTACCCGAAATTCTGGCTGTCGCCGAAGCCATTTCGGCCGATCTCGGCTGGAAGCCGACCGAGAAGACCTCGTAAGAAAGGAAAGTAATGAGCGAGAAGATCGCAGTTCGAACCGATGGGGCACCGGCACCCGCACACACGTTCTCCCAAGGGGTGCGCAAGGGCCCGTTCGTGCAGGTCTCCGGGCAGGGACCGGTCGATCCGAAGACCAGCGAGTACCTGTACCCGGGCGACGTCGCCGCCCAGACCACGAGAACGCTCGAGAACGTGCGCGCGATCGTCGAAGCGAGCGGCGCAACGTTCGACGACGTCGTCATGCTTCGCGTCTACCTCACCAAGCGCGAGGACTTCGCCATCATGAACGACGCATACGGCGAGTTCGTCCAGAAGTACACCACCGGAGATGTCCTGCCCAGTCGGACAACGGTATTCACCGGTTTACCTCGCGAAGAGATGCTCGTCGAGATCGACGCCGTCGCGATCGTCTGACGCCGGGTCCGACAACCGGCCGGGCTCCTCTCGTGTCATGGCGGCATTCGCCGTGGGGAGCACGGCCGGGCGACGGATGCACGCCAACCGGCGAGCTCAGACGTTGTCGAGATTCTTGATCGCCACCAGCGCGCTGCGCAGTGCTCGGACAACTCGGTCCCACGGAACCGCCTCCAGCGCACACTCCTCGGCCGCCGCGGATTCTCCACGGAGCATGGCTTCCTGCGCGTACTCGCGCCAAGACTCTGCCTGTTCGGTGCAGAACGCCTCGAAACGTCCGATCTTCGCGCGGTCAGGTCCGCAGACCGACACGATGTCGTCGGCGTCGACCTTCCCACCGGACTCCGCATCCATCTCCAGCAACGTCATCAGTTGCGGCGGAAGCTCCTCGTCGCTGGGGTCCGCGGACCCGTCGACCTGTTCGGTCGCGTCGTGGGTGGGAACAACACCCCCGACGTGATCGGCGAACTCCTCGTCGACCGTCGCCGCGAACTTCGCCAGGCGGCCTGCGGCATTCACCACGTGCTGTGGGACGAACGGATCGGCGTCGATCGTGCACGCGACATGGACACGGTCCTCGACCAACAAGAACTTCAGCCGCGGATGCCGGCGATTGAGATCCGCGACGACCTCCGCAGCCCGTGTTCGCCCGGCAATACGCTCGACGACGAGCGCATGAATGCGGATCTCGTCTACGCCCGCAGCAGTGACGTATGCGATGACCGGCCCGATGGCGATGCTGACGACTCCGTCGGGCGTGACCGACACCCGATCCCCGAAGGTCTCCAGCAACGGACCCGCCACATCCGGGGGACAAGCCGACTCGTCGGGTGTCGGTGCGGTCGGTGCCTTCGCCCCAGGCCGGAAGAGGAACGAGGGATGCGGGATGTTCCACGCGCATCGGATCTGCTCGACGACCGTCGAACACAACCGGTCGACCCACGCGGCGCCGTCCTCGACGACGAAAATTCCGTCGGCCTCGGCCGGTTGCCAGGGAGGCGGGGGAGAACCGAGCCCCGACGATGCACACACGAGCGTCCCCTCCGCTGTCAGGCGAAGAAGCATTGCTCGCCGCGGTGAGCCCTCGGGCTCGAAGTCGGGAGATATCGACAGCTCCGCACCTGGTTCCAGCGACGCCAGATGATCAGCCAGTTCGGTCGTGAACCTCGTCCAGTCGGACTGCGTTGCAGCGTCAAGGTCTGGACAGTTGTGCTTCGGCATGTTTCTCCCCGTTCCACCAAACTTCGAACATTCGATCGAACAGAAGCTATCGCGGGGTACCGACAAGAACCGGTCAGCGGCGGCTGTCCGCTCGGACGACCGTCGCTGGAACGAGTAGCTCGGCAGGCGTCAGCGACCCGTGGTGCCCCTCGAGTGCCGACGCGTTCGCTTCCGCCTGCGTTCTCACCACGGCCGATTCGTCCTGCGCGAGGGCCAGCAGGTCTCCGATTCGTTCGGCGGACGCAGTGGACACCGCCGGGCCGAACCACCCTCGCGACAGTGCGTCCTCGCGGGTGACGACGAGGAAGTGCTCCCCGAGTGACTCCTGCCAGGTCACCTGCACGTCACTACTACTTCCGGTCCGTGTGTAGAGGTAGCGCATCCGGGGTTCTCCGCCCAGGAGCCTGACGCCGTCCCTCAGCTCCGGGGTCGAGTCGTAGTCGAACCTCCGGTCGATGCCAACCATTCCGTGGTCGGCGACGACGATCAGCGCGCCGTCGGGTGGAAGACCGTCGGCGATCGACTCGGCGAGTAGGTCGACATGGCGAAGATGCAGGCGCCATGCGTGCGACTTCGGTCCTCGGACGTGGCCCACCAGGTCGAGGTCACCGTGATAGGCGTAGACCAGCGTCGGGCCGGGAGCATCGAGTGCGTCGAGTGTTCCGGCCGCGAGATCGGCAAGGGAAACCGAGTTGCGGAACTGCGCGCCGCGAAGAGAAGCACGAGTCAGTCCTGAGCTCGCCTGCATCGACGGACCGACGTGAACGACGCGGACACCGTCGTCACGCGCACGTTCGAACGCGGTCGGTAGCGGTTGGAAGTGCTCCGGAACCACATCGGCCGGTAGCCCCTCGGACGCGGACGTCCCGTGGAGTTTCCACTGAAGACTGTTCATGAGGCGTTTGTGGCCCGGAAGCGCGACGAGATATCCGACGACACCGTGCTCTCCGGGAGTGAGCCCCGTGCCAAGTGAGCTGAGGCTCGTCGCCGTCGTGCTCGGAAATCCTGCGGTGATCGATCGGGTGGTGTGTGCAGTGAGGAAGGGCGCGTCGTCCGAATGATCGGCAAGTTGTTCGCTGCCGAGTCCATCGACCATCAGGACACACGCTCGTCGGACACCGTGGAGATCGAGACCGAGTCTGTCGGCAGACGAACTGCCCGTCAGATGCGCGACCACGGACGGCACTACATCGGACAGGGACCCCGTTCCATAGCGCGGTGAAAGCAGCATGACGCAACCGTATGCGCCGCGCCGGCACCGCGCAGCCTCTGTTGTTAACTCGTACAAGCGCCTGACCAGGCGATTTGCGAAGGAGTTCTTCTTGGCGTAACTTTTGTCCAGTCAGAGCGACACGGACACCGACCCGGACCGAAAGGTGCGGGACACGAGGTTGGACGCAGATCGAACTGGCAGCCCCTTACGAGGTAAGAGTTTACATCGTGAGGGACATGAGCGTGTAAGCCCCGAAGTCGAAGCGAAAGCTGACGCAACGGTGTGTGCGTGTTCTTTGAGAACTCAACAGTGTGTCGATGAATGTCAGTGCCGAATGTTTTTGGTGCTCATGCCTTTTGGGGTGTGGGTGTGACATCTT
>NZ_NOXZ01000005.1:0-57706 GCF_002258225.1 Rhodococcus sp. RS1C4
GCTGTTTGGGCATTCTCGGGGCCCCACACCCGCCCCCGAAAATGCCCCAGCCTCCGCTCGCCGTTCCCGGTGGTGAAGGTACGGCGTAGCGGGCGTGCTACCCCGAAGGTTTGATGCGATGCCGGGGAGGTAAGCAGCACTACCGACAACAGCAGTACCGACACAGGGAGTTCGACGATGAGCACCAGCGAGACACCCACCGACAAGAACACCGGCAGCGGCGACGACGGATTGGGCAAGGACGGGTCCATCCCGGACACCGACGACGGAGTTGCTGTCGGGCACACCGACCAGTCGTCCTTCGAACCCGAAGAGGACGAGCAGGCGGAGGGGTGAAAATCTCAGGTTTTCTCGACTGTCACCACAGACTCGCACTTTGCAGGGTCCACCTCGGCAGCCATGCGCCGCGGGTCGCTCTCGGGAAGAGAGGCGATGAGTATTCGCTTCGGGTGCGACGAGGTCCCCGTCACGAGGTACTTCTGACCCGGCCGCACGGTGACCGCCTCGGCGAACGGTGCGTCTTCGGGTAGTGCATCCGAGGGCTGTGTGTCCTTCTCGTTCAACGCATCGCGGACGATTCGCCGGGGATCGTACTGCCGCAGGTCGATCGATTCCCATTCGCTGCGTCGCAACTTGACCCCCATTTCCTCCTCTGCCTCGGTGCGCGTGGTGTCGACGAAGTCACGAAGCGAGCGGACCCCGTGGGCTAACTCGCGCGCGTAGCCGGGTAGGCGCGAGGGGCCGAGAAGGAATCCGGCGATGACTGCGACCAGGAAGAGTTTTTCGAAGGTCAAACCGAACATGGTGGTGCTCCGGGTTTCAGGAGTGCGTGGACAGTGGTGTGTCGTGGAGTGAGCGTCGGGAAGCTCTCTTGTCGTGCACCGCTGTGATGGCGAGGGCTGCACCGAACAGCCCCGACATCGGGAGCGCGACGAGGAACATGGACAGAACGTCGGCCGCCGGGGTGACGAGCGCGCTGAAAAGCGCGATGACGACGACCATTACGCGCCAGCTGCGCCGCAGGGCGTGCGCAGACACGATCCCCAGGCAGTTCAGCATGACCAGAAACGCCGGAAGTACGAAAGCGATTCCGGTCGCAAGGACGATCTTCATGACGAAGTCCACGTAGTAGGACGCGTTCAGGATGGTGCTGTCCTGGTCGGACGAAAAGCCGGCCAGCACGCTGACCATGCGCGGGAACAACAGGAACCCGAAGGCGCAACCAGCGGCGAAGAGCGGCGCGGCCGCAGCCGAGAATCCGACGACGTATTTCTTCTCGCGTTTGTTCAACCCCGGTGCGAGATAGGCGAACAGCTCGCGCAGCCAGACCGGGCTGGACACGATGATTCCCGCGAACAGGGCAATTCTCAGCTGGAGATCGAACGCGCCGGTCACAGTGTCGTAGTTCAAACTGGCAGCCCGTGTCGCGGCCAACTCTTCGACCGGGGTGCGCAGAACGTCGAGTATCGAATCGGACAGCAGAAACCCGATCACGATGCCGATCAGCAGCGACACCGCCGCGCGCGTCGCGCGGCGTCGAGCCTCGCGAAGATGACCGGCCAGCGGCATCGTGCCGCGCACGGTGGTAGTCGCTGCGGTCATGATGCGTGTCGGTACGGAACGGTCGTGGTGTCGTTCTCGGCACCGGTGCGGTCACGAGTCGACGAGCCGGCCGTCTCCTCACGCACCTCGTCCTTGAGGATCCGCAGAGATTGGCCGACGCCCTTGGCGAGCGACGGAAGTTTGGTGGAGCCGAAGACGAGCAGGAGAATGGCGAGGACGATGAGTGCGTGCCATCCGGTCAGGTTGTGCAACATGGTGTTTTCCTAAGTGTCGAAGTGAAGTAGCGAGATCAGTTGGAGCCCTGGGAGCCGACGTTCGGCGGTCCGCCTGCGGGCGGGGTGCCGCCGCCCATCGGCGGCTGGCCACCTCCTCCCGGTCCGCCGCCGCCGGGAGGTGCACTCATCGTGGGTTCGGTGCCGGCATCCACGGCTACTGCCAACGATCCGACGTACCCGGAAGCGGCGTCTCCGGAGAACGTTCCCATCTGCAGGTCGTAGCCGTCACCGAACACGTTGTCGTTGTCGAGGCTGCCGATCTGAGCGAGGTTCTCGGCCGAGCCGGGGTAGGTGTCGAGCTGATAGATCGTGTCGAGCATGTCCTGAGGAAATGCAATCTGGGATGTGGCGATTGCATTCTCGGCAGTCGTTGCGGAGGCCGCGTCCGGATAGACCTCGAAGTGGATGTGCGTCCAGCGTCCGCTGTAGCAACCGGGGACGATGGTCTGGAAGGTGGCCTGTCCGTTGGAATCGGCGACCTGGATTCCGCGAAGATACGTCTCGTCCTCGACGCCTTCGGAATACATCGAGTAGAGGCCGGCTGCATCGCACTGCCACATGTAGACGGCGACTCCGTCGTACGGGTTGTTGCCGTTCGCCAGGTCCGTGACCGAGAAGGTCAGCGACAGAGGCACTCCCGACACAGTGGTGCCGCCGTCGAGGCTCGACGTCACATCGCTGCGAACGATTCCGGACTCCTCGAGGACATTGACACCGTTGGTGCCGTCGGCCGGGTAAGGGCCGTTGGTCTCCTCGGGAATTTCGTCGGTGGCGGTCGCCGTCGTGGAACCGGCCGATGTCGTCGTGGACGCGGCTGCACTGCCGGTATCCGACGAGGTGGAACACGCTGCCAACGCGAACGCGCCTGCCCCGGCGCCCACGACGCTGAGAACTCTACGACGAGTCACCAACGTGGTCATGTCGAAGCGGGCACCTTGATCGACGACCTCCTCGGTGGGCCGATCGAGAAGGCGCCCTTCGTAAGCCGGGCCGTCGGGCGTATCGGTGGGTTCTGGTACTCGGGTCATGTCTATTGCTCCTCTGGGGCACTCGGTGGCTCAGTAGGTTCAATAGTGGGTGTCGATCCGGTGAGAACCCTGGCTCTCGGCTGGAAGGTTCCTGTGAACGAGAAAGACCCGGTGCCGTCACGACACCGGGTCTTTCGTTCTCGTCGCTCAGGCGGCGTCGCCGAGGCGGGCGGCGGCCTGGGCGCTTGCTTTGTCCGGGTAGGTGTTGGTCACGTGCACCATGACCACGATCAGGATGATCGGTACCGCCCAATTGAGGAAGAAGTCGATCAGATAGGGGCTGTCGGTTCCGGTGGCGTGCGCGTCGAGGGCGGTGACGAGTACGGACGCGGCGCCCATCACGGTGATCGCGACGCCCCAGGTGGCGGACAGGACGAAGTTGATGCGTCGGAACAGCGGCGAGGACCAGTACTCCTGAGGAGTAGACCGTTTCGCGTACTCGGCGGTGAACGGGCGCGTGGATGCCGTGGCCAGCAGGATGAGGCCGAGTACGACGCCGACGAGCGGCCGGCCCCACTCGAAGAGCCAGTTGTCGATGTTCTCGCCGCCGACGAAGCCGACGACGGCGATCAGGGAGAAGAGGACCAGCGAGTACATGTCCATCATCGTGGGGTTGCCCGTGCGTCGGCCTCGGACGACGAACACCAGACCGATGGCCGCGGCCAACAGTGCGCTCCAGGCGACGCCGTTGGCCGCCATTCTCTGCGCGACCAGAGAGAACGCGATCCAGGGAATGAAGCCGGTGAATATGGAGAGCGGATTGAGGTTCTTCGGCTCGGACATGTGGTTTCTCGCTCTCCGGTGTGAGGGTGCCGTTGCGGTCTTCGGCAGGGCGTGCAGGGTGTTCGAAGACGATCATGCGCGACGGGCGGGCTGCGGAACATCGGTCACGACGCGTAGATTTTTCTGCCGTTCACGTTCCACTCGGCACTTCTGGAATGGGTGGTCCGGTTTGTACAGTGATCCGGTGGGGCGTGACAGGGTGCCTCGCGGGATCACACAGGACCAACGAGAACTGGGGAAATATCGGATGGCACGTGAATTGGTGTGGACGGGTTTCATGTCGGTCGACGGCGTGCTGGATTCGCCGGGCGGTGAAGAGGAAGGACACCCCAGCGGTGGTTGGGTCGTACGCACCGAGTTCGTACCCGAGGCGTTCTCGCTGAAGGGCGAGGAACTGCAGGAGACGACGGCACTGATGTTCGGCCGCCGCAGCTACGAGGTCTTCGCGCCGGTCTGGGTCGGGTCCGAGGACCACGCGAGCTACAAGGACCTCCCCAAGTACGTCGTGTCGACGACTCTCGACGAGACAGCTTTGGTCGACGGCTGGGGCGAGACGACCATCCTGAGATCGGCCGAGGACGTCGCAGCTCTCAAGGAATCCGACGGGGGAGCCATCTTCATCCACGGCAGCGGCGAACTCGCCCGCAGTCTGGCCGACGCCGGACTCATCGACCGCTACAACCTGCTGGTGTTCCCCGTCGTCCTCGGGTCCGGCAAAAATCTTTTCGGCCACGACTCACGCCCGGAGCAGCGTCTCGTTCTCCGCGAATCCGAGGCGTACTCCAACGGCGTCGTCAAGGTCGTGTACGACGTGGTGCGGTAACCGTTCCATCCATGCACTCACGGATGTAGGTACGACGCCCCGTTGACGTCGACCACCGTGCCGCTGCACCAGGCGGCTTCGGGTGAGGCGAGAAAGACGATCGTCGACGCTATCTCCTCCGGTGTGCCTACTCGGCCGAACGGACTCTGGCGACGGATGTCGTCGCCGCGTTCTCCGGCCAGTGTGGCCGCCTGGCGTTCGCTGGACACGAACCCGGGCGCGACAGCGGTGACCGAAATATCATGCGGTGCAAGCGCTGCCGCCATCGATTGGCTGAACGCATGCAGTCCGGCCTTGCTTGCACCGTACGCGGGGTAGTCCGGCTCCCCTTTGAGTGCGCCCCTCGAGCCGACCGAGACTATCGATCCTGGCCTGGCCCTGTTTACGAGGTGGCGGACAAAGGCCCATGTCGTATGAGCCGCTCCGACGAGATTGACCTGCAGCATCTCTCGCCAGGCCGACTCCCATTCCTCGAACGACCCCTCGGTGATGGGATGCCGGTTCGTTTCGGTCGGCCCGACGGCGGCGTTGTTGATCAACACGTCCACACTTCCGAAGCGGTCGATCACCTCGTCGACAATCCCCGGCCCACCCGTCGGCGACGAGAGATCACCGGCGACGGTGATGTGTCCGGTGCCGTCGAGGAGTTCCACTGTGTTCGCCGCAGCGTCGACTGCCGTCGAACAGTGCACGGCCACGCGATGTCCAGCTGCTGCGAATGCTCGTGCCGTGGCCCGGCCGATGCCCCCGGACGCGCCGGTAACCAGGACATTCGGATAAGCAGGAGTGTGCATGGGTGCACTGTATCGAGCGTCGGCCTCGACATTCGGGTTCACGGTGGAGTTTGGAAGCACTGCGAGCGGGTACCTAGGTCCTCGTGCAAATTGGAGACAGAGCTAGGTTCACAGCGGGGGAGAGCACGGTGGTCGTGATCATCGGCGACGTTCGAGACGACGGATTGGTGTTGGTTCAGAACGAGCCGACGGGTGCGGGCGCGTATTCGTTCCTGGTACGAGGAGAGCTGCTGGACGCGTTCGACGACGTCCCGGCGACGGTGTAGCCGCACACTCCTCACAACGCTCTCGGTGCGTTCACAACGGTGACAGCCGTTGTGAACGCACTTTTTTGTTGTAACGATTACCAAGGTCCATGCGGAAGTGACCCCCCGACGCGCGTCTACGTGGATACTCCTGACGGTGAAGCCGACTGCGCGTCCAGGTCCCGCCGCTCTGTGGACGGTCCTCTGCCTGGTCCTGGGACTGACGGTGGCAGGGGCGGGCATCGGTGAGGCACAGCCCGGCGCTGTTCGGTACACCATCGTGGGCTTCAGTACCTCCAGTGATCGCGATATGGACGTGTACGAATCCACCGACGGCAGCGCCTTTCGATCCGTTCGTGACGCCGCGTTCCGGCCGCCGTCCGGACTGATTCGCGACCCCAGCATCTTCCGGCATTCCGACGGCCAGTACTACGTCGCGTACACGACGGGCGGTGGAGCGAACATCGGTTTCGCGCGCAGTAGCAATCGCGTCGACTGGACGCCCATGGGCAACTATCCCGTCCCGTTGTGTTGCGCGTTTCTGCCGGGCACCGGAGACGGCACCGGCTCGGCAGGTCCTCCCGGTCTGACGGGTTCCGCGGGGTCGTCGGACGGACCTTCTCTTTCACCGTTCACCACGAAGGCGTGGGCACCGGAGTGGTTCGTCGACGGGGATCGGGTCAACTTGATCTTGTCCATGTCGACAGGGGGCGGGTTCGTCCCGTATCTGATGACCGCGCTCGACCCGTCGCTGACGCAGTGGAGCTTTCCGCTTCCCATTGCAGGCCTCGGTGCCGATCGCATCGATACGACCGTGGTCAAAGCAGGAGCGGTCTATCACGCGTTCACGAAGAACGAGACGAACAAGGTGCTCGAACACGCGATAGCGCCCACTCTCGCCGGGCCCTACACGTTCGTTCCGCCGGGGGACTGGGGCGCGCTGGTCGAAGGACCCGCCGTCGTCCAGTTGCCGAACGGACACTGGCGAATCTACTTCGATGCCTACACCGAGGGAAAGTATTTCTACTCCGACAGCGCGGACGGACTTCTGACGTGGAGTCCCCGGCAGGAAGTGCCAGGGTTGTCCGGCACGGTGCGTCACTTCGGTGTGCTGACCGAACCTGTCTAGGCTTCGCAGATGGCCGAAGAATCGAGACTGGAACGCGACGCCATGGTGGCCGCGCTCGCGGACTTCGAACATCGGGAACTCCGCGTCGACGGTAGGCGAGCGGCGGTGGCCGTCGCGATCGGCGGGGCGGCCGGCGACCGCCGGATGATTCTGACGAAGCGGCCCTCGAAGCTCCGCGCGCACCCAGGACAGTTCGCGCTGCCAGGCGGCAGCCTCGACCCAGGTGAGACCGCGCCGCAGGCGTGTCTGCGGGAGTTGGCCGAGGAGGTCGGATTGACGGCCGAGCCGTCGGACATCCTGGGCCGCCTCGACGATTACGGCACCCGGTCCGGATACGTCATCACTCCGTTCGTGGTGTGGGTCGGAGACACGTTGTCGACGATGACCATCGACCCCGGTGAGGTCGCCACCGTCTACGAGGTCGACGCCGCCGAGATCGATTCCGACCCTCGATTCGTCTCCATCGAGGAATCGGACAAGCCCGTGGTTCAGTGGCCGTTCCGCACCTCGCTGGTGCATGCGCCGACAGGCGCCATCGTGCACCAGTTCAGGGAAGTCGTGCTGCACCGGCGGCACACTCGGGTCGCGGATTTCGAGCAACCCGTGTTCGCCTGGCGTTGACCGCATCAGGCGAAGCGTTCTGTTCGACTGCCGCGGACCGGTTCGCTCTGTAGTGTTGACGGCTGTTCACTGGACACGGCGGCGGGGCGGTTTTCGATGGGCGGTACCAGCGGGGCAGGACTCGGCGATACGCCGACCCGTCGTCCCGATGTCCGAGGCTTCACCGAGGACGAGGTCATCGCGATAGACGCAGTGGTGGCTCAGCTCCCCATCGCCGTCGTGGTGCACAGCTTGGATTCGGTGATCGTCGCCGCGAACGGGGAATGCCGTGAGCTGCTCGGGTACGACGCGGGCGATCTCACCGGCGCGCCCGTCACCGATTTCATTCCGGATTCCGAGCGAGTGTCGGCCCGCCGGATGGCGCTGGACATCGCGTCGTCGCCGGTGGACGTCAACGGACGCACCGAACCGAGAAGGGCGCTGCGGCAGCTGCGTCGCAAGGACGGTGTGATCGTCTCCTGCTGGATGCACGTGGGTGTCGGCGTGCTGGCGGGGCACGAGGTCTTCATCGTGTGCATGGATCTGGTCAACCCCGTGGTGCACGACGCCCATCTGTGGCGGAGTCGAGCCGAGCGCGACGATCTGACCGGACTGTCCAGGCGGGCAGTGTTTCTCGACCATCTGAACAGTTGGATTGCCGACGATGGCGCGGTGACCTTGGCGTTCATCGACGTCGACAATCTCAAGATCGTCAACGACACCCACGGGCACAGTGCCGGCGACAGCCTCCTGGAAGCCGTCGCGCTCCGATTGCGAGAGTGGTTGCCCGGCAACGCGATCGCAGGCCGATTCGCGGGCGACGAGTTCGTCGTCGCGCTGCCGCAGCCTTCCCCCGAACCGTCACTCGATGCCCTGTGCATCGTGCTCGACCGCGCACTGACGGGTGAGCCGGTCGCCTGGAACGGCAGGTTGTTGACCCTGGCGGTCAGCGTCGGTGCCGTCGAGCGTCTCGACGACGAGGACTGTGCGGCCCTCGTGGCGCGAGCGGATCAACAGATGTACGCGGCCAAGACCAAGCGCCGACGGGACTAGCTCAGGGCGCCGACATCAGGTTCTGCGGATCTCTGATCGTCACGTCTCGGTTCTCCTCGCGCAGTCGATCCACGGCATGCTGCAGAAGCGACCGGGCGGCGTCGTCGATTGCCCGGACGTGTTCGAAGTCGAGCACCAATGCTCGCGCTGTCGTCCGAGAGAGTGCGACCAGTATCGACTCCGCTCCGGCGAAGCGGAGGTCACCCTGCAACTCGACGGTCGCCTCGTTTTCGCCGTCGGCAGTGGTTCGGACAGCAGAGTCACCGGTCGGAGAGACGTGCATCATGTGCAGTTCGAGATCCTTCGACAGCCGTTCGAACACGGCCACTCCGCGCACACTGTTGCCGTGCTCGTTCAGGTTCGGTGACACGACAGCGATGCCGACCTGCCCGGGCAGCACTCCGATGATCGCGCCCGCCACTCCGCTCTTCGCCGGAATCCCGACCGTGGAGATCCAACTTCCGGTGCCGTCGTACATTCCACACGTCGCCATCACCGACAGCACGTGCCGGTTGTGCTGGGTGTCGAGCAGTCGTTCTCCGGTCTCCGGGCTGATACCGCCGTTTGCCATGACCGCCGCGATGGTCGCGAGGTCGCGGCAGTTCACGGAGATCGCGCACTGGCGGGCGTAACCGTCGACGACCTCGGCGGGGTCGGCCCCGAGGACTCCCACTGCCTTCAACAGGTGTGCGATACCGGTGTTGCGGTCGTCGGCCTCCAGCTCGGCTTCGTGGACCGCGGCGTCGATGGACAGCTCGCGGCCGGCAAGCCGACTGTGCAGCAACCGGACTCGTTCGGCGCGATTTTCGGAGGACGCACCCTCGATCATCGAATGAACCGCGAGCGCGCCCGCATTGATCAACGCATTGCGCGGCCTGCCCGTCTCGGGTTCCAGCGAGATCTCGTTGAACGAATCACCGGACGGTTCGGTGTCCACGACCTCGGCCATCGCGTCGCGGCCACGGTCGTCGAGGGCCAACGCGTATGCGAGGGTCTTGGCGATGGACTGAACCGAGAACTCGTACTCGGCGTCGCCCGCGGTGTAGACCGAGCCGCCGACGGTGGCGAGCGCGATACCGAACAAATCTGTGTCCGCCCGTGCCAGTTCCGCATTGCCCTGCGGAATGGATCCGCCGTCGGACCCGCGACACTCGTCGAGCACAGTACGGAGATAGTTCGAGATCGGAGATTCCACACCTAACCGTAGACGACCCATCACTGTGCCTGTTCTCGGCTATTCACCATGTTCGTCTACGATTCCGAGCGGAATTCGAACACATGACGGAAGGCGTCAGAAGCGTGATCACCGGCAGCGTCGTTGCAATTGTCACCCCGATGAAGACCTCGGGCGAAGTCGACTTCTCCGCGCTCGACGCACTGGTGGAACGGCAGGTGGCGGAAGGCACGTCCGCGATCGTGTCCGTCGGCACCAGCGGCGAGGCATCGACGCTGTCGGTGTCCGAGCACACCGAGGTGATCAGGCGGACCATCGGCGTCGTGGCAGGCCGGGTGCCCGTCATCGCCGGTACCGGCGCGAACTCGACGTCCGAGGCCATCCACCTGACCAAGTCCGCGCTCGCCGCGGGTGCCGACGGTGCCCTGCTGGTGACGCCTTACTACGTCAAGCCGCCGCAGGAGGGCCTGTACCGGCACTTCCGCGCGATCGCCGAGGCCGTGGACATCCCGCAGTACCTCTACAACGTGCCGTCTCGTACGGGGTGCGACATGCTGCCGTCCACCGTCGCGCGACTTGCCGAGATTCCGAACATCGTGGGTTTGAAGGAAGCCGCCGGTGACCTGGACCGGGTCCGCGATCTCGTCGCGCTCGAGTTGGACGATTTCGCGCTGTACTCCGGCGACGACGGCACCGCCCGCGCCAGCATGCTCGCAGGATTCCACGGCAACATCTCCGTGACCGCCAACGTCGCACCGGCGGCGATGGCCCGGATGTGTGCTGCCGCGATCGCAGGTGACGCTGAGTCGGCGTCGGAGATCGACGCGACGCTCGCGGGTCTGCACAGCGCCCTGTTCGCCGAGCCCAACCCGATCCCGGTCAAATGGGCGCTGGCGGAGATGGGTCTGATGGCCGGCGGTATTCGCCTCCCGCTCGTCGAACTCGACGAGTGGCATCACGAGGACGTGCGCGCGGCGCTGCGCACCGCCGAGCTGCTGGACTGAGCGCTCATCCCTCGGGTCGATCGGTGCCCGAACCGGTCGACTGCTCGGTGGACTTACGTGCCCGGATCTTCTTCGTCACGAACCATCCGACGAGGAGGACTGCGGCGCCGATTGCGACGTACTGGAAGATCGACGCGTAGGTCTCGACATAGTGCCAGTTCTCACCGAGGAAGAATCCGGCGAGGACGAAGATCGAGTTCCAGAGCAGGCTTCCGAGCGTCGTGTACAGGGTGAACTGGGCCAGCGGCATTCGTGACACGCCAGCCGGTATGGAGATGCCGGATCTGACGACGGGGATCATCCGGCCGAAGAACACCGCCGAGCGGCCGTGCCGAGTGAACCAGTCCTCGGCCTTGGCGAGGTCGCCGGTGTCGACGAACGGGATTCGGTCGACGATCGCGTACATCCGATCCCGGCCCAGTTTCATACCGAGCCAGTACAGGACCAGTGCGCCGACGACGGATCCCGCGGTGGTCCAGAACAAGGCTTCGGCGAGCGACATTCCGCCGCGCGACGCGGTGAAGCCGGCCAGCGGAAGAATGATCTCACTGGGCAACGGTGGAAAGAAGTTCTCGGCGGCGACGGCGATGCCTGCCCCCGGTCCGCCGATGGTCTCCATCAGGCCGACTGCCCACCCGGCGATTCCGCCGAGTTCGGTGCTGGTTGCGGCAAGGTACGCGTCGTTCATTGCATCGACTGTATCGAATCGGACAAAAGGAAGACGGTGACCACGAGGGCAGCGTCCGATTCGAGTGGGCATCGGGTACTCCGCAATAATGGCCGCATGTCGAAGATCGCGTACGTCATCGCAGGCTCGGAAGCGACCGGAGGTGCCGGCTTGCAGGCCGACCTCAAGACGTTCGAGAAACTGGGTGTCTACGGCGTCGGCACCATCACATGCATCGTGTCGTTCGACCCCAAGTCGGGCTGGGGTCACCGATTCGTCCCGATCGCCGGCCAGGTCATCGCCGACCAGATCGAGGCAGCCACGTCCGCGCACGCTCTCGACGTCGTCAAGATCGGGATGCTCGGAACTCCGGAAACCGTGGAGACCGTCGCGACCTCGCTCAGGCAGCAGCCGTGGCGGCACGTCGTCGTCGACCCGGTTCTGATCTGCAAGGGGCAGGAGCCTGGCGCCGCCCTGGACACCGACAATGCGCTGCGCAGCGACATCCTTCCACTCGCGACCGTCGTCACCCCCAACCTCTTCGAAGCGCAGACGCTGTCCGGCATGGAGTCGCTCGAGACGGTCGACGACCTCGCGGAGGCAGCCCGGCGCATCGCCGATCTCGGCCCGCGCTACGTCGCGGTCAAGGGCGGCGCCGGTCTGCCCGGTGACGAGGCCGTCGACGTGTTCTTCGACGGAACCGACGTCACGGTGCTACGCGCGCCGAAGATCGGTAATGAGCGGGTGTCCGGCGCGGGATGTGTGTTCGCCGCCGCGATCACCGCGGAACTCGCCAAGGGCACCGACGTCGCCGACGCGGTGTCCGTGGCCAAGGAGTTCGCTCACGCGGGCATCGCAGGCCGAATCACCACCGAGGCGCCGTTCACCGCTGTGGACTGGCACAGCTGAGGGGCGCGCTCTCACGCTTCGGTGCGTAGGTCCTCGATCGCCGCGATGTGCGCATCGAGGTTGATGCGGACTCGGCCCGAGCTCGGTGGGTTTCCGAGGCCGAAGGATCGGACGACGGCCGCGACGGATGCTCCACCGAGCGCGACGTCGCTGCCGAGCTGAGGCCACGTCGACAACGTCTTGCCGATCTCCGGCACCGATGCGAGCATCCGCGGAGTGAGCTTGGCGGGATCGAGAATTCGTGCCGCCAGCGGCGCCTTCTGTGCCGGCGTGATGTCGCGGAGCGCCGAGGCGTCGAGGTCGCCCAGCAGCCCGTGCAGCAGGGGACGATCCGGCTCCACGTCGAACCTCTCGACGTCGAGTATTCCGCCGTCGCTGGTCTCCATGATCACCGGTATGCCCCGGCGGCGTGCGTTCTCGCGAAGCGTCAATTTCGCGTCGAGAGAATCGCATTCGTCGATGACGATGTCGAGACCGTCCAGAAACGAGTCGATCGTCTCGGGCGTCAACCCGTCCTGGAACTCGACCACCGACAGGTACGGGTCGAGCTCTGCAATTCGACGGGATGCGACGACACTCTTGTTGACGTCCAGATCGAAGAGCGACGCCGGGACTCGGTTGAGGTTGGACAGGTCGAGCTCGTCGAAGTCCGCGAGACGTAGTTCACCGCACAGGCCTTCGATGGCCAGGGTGTGCGCGACGGCGTGTCCGACGCTCAGTCCGACCACGCCTACGCGCAGATCGGACAGGGCGTTCTGCTCCGACGCGGTGATCTTGTTTCGGTTCCGATCCAACCGGAGCAACCGAAATGCAGCGGGACCGAGGACCCGAACCAGCGCGTGGCGCCACGGGTAGTGCACCCACCGCAGAGGTTCCTCGAGCACGTCCGCCGCCGGTGCCGGACGAAGCTCGCGGAGCGATTCACGTTGTGTGCCAGTGGTGTCGAAGACACGGATTCCGCTTCGCGCGGCAATCTCGTCGTACAGTTCGCGGTCGTCCGTCTCGGCCACATTCAACACAACGTGCTCTGCCACGTCACCCTCGTTCTTCGCTGCTTCGTCCGATGCGGCCGGAAGTCGTGCCGCTGCCGACAAGGTAGCGGAACACTGCCCCGGACGCTGTGGCGAGCGGCATCGATGGTGGTCGTGACCTGACACAAAGATTCAACCGCAAATCTGGAAAGCGGCCTGCTCGCGTGTGTGCGATCTCATCACCTGCGGGCTTTCTGCAGGTCATCGGAGTGGCTAGCTGGGCAAACGACCCCAACTACCAGGAAGAATGAGTGGACTGCCGTCCGGCAGTGCCCTCGTCCGGTTCCATTCGGGGATCTGGACCGTTCTCAAGGAGTCAAGACGTGGTTGCACACACCTCAGGATCAGCGCGCACTTCGGCCGTCCACCACTCGGCCGTTCAGTACCCTGCCTCGAAATACAAGGGCCGGGACATCCGCGGCATCAGGCCTCGCCTCACCCCGGTGAACAGCCTGCTCGGATCGTCCTTCGGACCGCGATCGAGCGTGACGACAGATGGCACGATGGAACTCGTGGTCGCAACACCCGCGGCCGCACCCGAACTGTGGGATCGATACGTCGACGGTGCCTGGTCGTCGTACTCGCGGCATGGGGTGACCCGAGCGCTGGACATCGACGAGGTCGCGTCCGGTGCGACGACCACTCTCTTCTACGTGGTTCTCGACTCGTCCGGAGAGATGCTCGGGGGAGTGCGCGCGCAGGGACCGTACACCCTCGTCGAACAGTCGCATGTCCTCGTCGAGTGGGAGAACTCGCCCGGACTCGACGTGGTCACCGGGCAACTCCGAGCGCGGTTGCCCTACGGCATCGTGGAGATGAAGAGCGCCTGGGTGGGCAAGGGAAGCCCGGGTCGCGAGGTCTCGGCCCTGTTGGCGCGTACGGCGCTGCCGACCATCGAGCTGACCGGAAGTCGCTACTTGTTCGCCAGCGCCGCCGACCACGTTCTCCGTCAGTGGGAGTCGTCGGGTGGTCGTATCGACGTCGACGTGCCTGCGGCGGCGTACCCCAGCGATCAGTACCGGACTCGGCTGATGTGGTGGGACCGCGAGACGTTCTCGCGCGAGGCTCAGCCCGCGGTGTGGGAGGACATGGTTCGGGACGCGCACGCTCTGTGCGGTTCCAGCTCGTCTTCGGCCGTGGCCTGAGGACGTTCTTCTCACGGCATCGCGCGCCGCGCGACCTCGGCTGCCAGGTCACTTCGTTGCTCGGGAGTGTGCGCTTCCCAGGTGACCAGGACAGCACCTGCATGCGCGGACTGGTCACGCCCGCTGGACTTCGCGTCGTACAGCGCGTTGTCCGCGGCGTGCATGATGGTGTCGACGACGTGCTCGACGTGCGAACTCTCACTCGCGGCACCGAAGTTGAGCCGGGGATCGAGCGCAGCTCGGACGTCCACCGTCACCGAGCCCACGCTGACGGTGACCTCGCACTCCGCGCGAACACTGTCCAGGATTGCGTTCTCGAGTGGAGTGCGTGGCTGGAGTTCGGTGAGGATCAGAAATTCTTCGCCGCCGATGCGCGAGACGATGGCTTCCTGCGATCCGGTTCGAGCGGTTGCGTGGCGCAGCGCTTCGGCGATGGTGACGAGCACTCGGTCTCCGGCCGCATGACCGAGCGTGTCGTTGACGGACTTGAAGTGGTCGATGTCCACGACGTACGCCCACAACCTGCCGCGGCTGATGCACGCCTTGTCCAGGAGGGCCTCGACCTGGGACAACATTCCCCGTCGGTTCAGCAAGCGGGTGAGCGGATCGGTGTTGGCCAGCACGCTCAGCCGTCCGTTCACCGCGAGAAGCGAGCGACGCAACGCGGCGATCAGTACGACGGGCACCAGGACGGTGGTCGCCGCTGCACCGACCGCGACGACGGTGACGGCCAGTCCGGAATCGGACAGTGTGATCGACGACAGCCACGTCGCGAGAATTACGGATCCAGCGGTGACGGCGGCGGTGATCTTCGGCGGCGACCCAGCAGCGGCGATGGCGGGAACGACTGCCAGCATCGACGTGACTGCGCGTGTGCCCGACGGATCGGCGATGAGATAGGCGGAGATCGCGACTCCGACCATGCCGCCACTGCCGAGTATCGCGAATTGCAGGTCGGTCAGGCGGCCGATCTTCAGTGCGAACACCACGGTGAGTGCCGTGAAGCCCACGATCGCGCACAGAAGAGGGAACGCTCCGGGCTTGAGGAACGTGGGCGAGATCATCGCGATGGCGAGCAGAGGCAGCGCGCCGGTAGCGCTGGCGATCACCATCGCCGTGCGCGTGTCGAACCGCGCAGTCGAGCGCTGCGGCTCCACACCGGATCGACGCGTCAACACGCTCATAGGTCAGTGCCTCGGGTCGAGTAGGGACAGGTCCCGGCCAGCATAGCGCCCATGATGGTCGAAGTTGGCGATCCAGAGTCCAACTGGAACCGACCTTCCGGTCGGAAAGTTGGTGGTCGGGGCGTCTTTCGATAGTTCGGGTCCGTTTGCCAGGAGGTTGCTGTGGTCAGGTCAGTCCGATCGACCGTAGGTATCGGAGGCTGTCCATTCGGTCGGTGGGGTCGTGCAGTTCGATGCCGATCAATCCGTCGTATCCGGCTCGGCCGAGGACGTCGAATGTAGCCGCGACATCCAGGGTTCCTCGTCCGAGCGCCAGGTGATCGTCCACGACCCCGTCGTTGTCGGTGAGTTGTACATAGGCGATGCGTGGTCCGAGCACCTCGACGAACTCGGACACTCCACCCGGGAGCAGATGGGCGTGGCCCACATCGAGGCACGCCTCGAGTGCCGGTGAATCGACGGAATCGAGAATTGCCAGAACCTCCGCGGCCGTGCATCCGAGGTAGCGAATCTCGGCTTCGACGGGAAGAACGTTCATGTTCTCGAGAACCATCGTGATACCACGGTCGTGCGCCCGCACCGCGACCTCACCGAGAGTTCGCGCGAGGGCGTCGAGCGGTTCGTCGAGACCGAGTCCGAAGTGGTAGCCCGCATGAACGATCAGAGTGTCGAGGCCGAGGCGATCGGTGAGATCGACGTACTCGAGCAGATGCGCGACGACGGCGGGCCGGACCGTCGGATCGGTCTCCGCGCAGTTGACCGCGGACGCGGAGTGCACCACGCACGTCATTCCGAAGCGCTCGACGAGTCCACGGACGGTCGCGATACGCGTGTCGTCGAACGAGCCCGGCCTGTTCTCCGGCTCTTGGCACGCGAGTTCCAAAGCCGAGACACCCGCGGCGGCCGCGAACTCGAAACCTGGTTCGAGCCGTCCGCGTCCGGTGGACAGTGCAATCATCGGTCAACCTCCGGGCTATTGTAGACAACGAGAGGTTAACCTAATTACTTGAGCAGAACGGCGTCGCGTCGTGTGGGCGGTACCGTAACGGCTGATATGAGCAAACCACTCCCACGTGCAGGCAGACTCGTCACGGACCCGCCCAGCCTCACCGCTCTGGCTGCGGACGCACTGCGGTCGAAAATTCTCCGCGGCGAGCTGCGTCCGGGCGATCGCGTCGTCGAGAACAGGTTGACGGGCGAGCTCGGAGTCAGTCGGCCACCGCTCAGGGAAGCAATGCGCATCCTCGAGCAAGAGGGGTTGCTGGTCCAGACTCCGCGCGTGGGTGCGGTGGTGACTCCCCTCACGATGCAGGACGTCTACGAAATCGTCACTCTGCGAGAGAATTTGGAGGCGATGGCTGTACGTCTGGGTGTACCGGTGAAGTCGGAGTCCGCACTCGCGGCGTTGCGCGAGACGCTCGAACTCATGACGTCGCACGCGGCCTCGGGTCGAGAAGACGTGGCCGTCGAGGATTCCTACCGGTTCCACGCCGCGCTGGTGGCGCTCGCAGATCATCGTCGACTGGAAGAGTCCTATCGTTCGTTGTCCATCCAGCTGCAGTTGTGCATGAGCATGAACCGCTCGGCCCGGGCAGCCGAGGAGACTCTCGTCGAACGAGCGGAACGGCACCGACGGTTGTTCGATCTCGTTGTCGCCGGCGATCCGGACGCTGTCCTGCGCGCGATGCACGACGAGAACTCGCGCAGCTTCGTGCGAACGATCGAGACCGAACTCGCCGACGGGTCGCCGTCTGCGCAGGCATGGGCGGCGGAGTTTCGGGGTCCCGCGTAGCGGGGTAGCACCCGAATGTGTCGGGTACAGCAATTTTCCGTTCCATAGGGCGGCCGTGGATCGTCGCGGCCACGAAGTCGACGATTGCAGCGATGGCCGCGTGGTGGTTGGCCGATCGCGTCATCGGTAGTCCGCAGAGCTTCCTCGCGCCGTACACCGCGCTGTTCATGATCGGTGTGACCGTGCGTGCGAGTGGGACTGCGGCCCTTCGTCAAGTCGCCGTCGTCACCGTCGGCGTCGCGATTGCAGCCCTAGCGGGCAGCGTAGCGCCGGTGGTGCCGGCTCTGGCTGCGGCGGTTGCCGTCGGGACGGTTGTCGGCAGAATGAAAGTGTTTGCGCCGGATGGTATGTGGGTGGCCATCACCGCGCTCCTGGTGCTGCTGTACGGAACTGCGACCGACGAGGTGATGGTGCTCTACCGCATCGGTGACGTCGCGCTCGGTGCCGTCGTCGGGCTTGCTGTCAACGCCGCCGTGGTGCCCCCCGAATTCCTCTCCGAGGCACGTGACCTCATCGTCGTACGATCCAGAGGCCAGGCCGAGCTGCTGCGTAACCTGGCCCGCGCGGTGCGGGACGGGACTCAGGTGCATCGGGAACGTCGGACCGAGCTGTGGGAGTTGTTCAAAGCCTCCGGTGTCACAGCAGCCCTGGATCGAGGCAGAGACAGCTTGCGGGGCAATGTGCGACGCCGTGCGTGGAGCCGGGTCGGCGGCGATCGTATCTATCGGCCCGCGGCGAGCACACTCGATCGAACGCTGATTTCGCTGGCAGCCGTGGTTGTCGGCGTGGAAGGGCTGTCCAGCAGGTCCGAGGACTCGAGTGACGGACTGCGCGACGATGTCGCGGACCTACTCGACACCGTCGCCGACGCGTTGGACGAACTGGGCCACGACCCGGCGCGTCACCACAGTCCTTACTCGCGCATGCTCGGGAAACACCTGCCGGAAGCCATGCGATTGAGCGAAGTTGTGCACGAGGGACTTTCCGACGCAGGCGCCGACGCGGCCGCGATATCCACCATCGTCGTCGCCGTGGACGCCATCGACGCCACGCTGTATCGACTCGGTGAGCAGTGAGGGGCTCCCGACGCCGATGATCCGGGGCGTTCGATCTGTCCTGGGTGAAGCCTGAAGACGCTACGCTTCTCGGCGGTATCGGCAGCGGTTCCTACGCCGCGGTGTGGTCGACGACGGAGGTGCGCGGTGGCGGGCAACACGAGAAATCCGGGGCAGTCGGTGTCCGCTCGACTCCTCGCGGTTCTCGCAGCCTTCGAAGGAGATCGAACAGCCCTCACGCTCACCGACATCGCCGCCGCGGCAGGGCTGGCGCCTGCGACAGCGCACCGCCTCGTCGGCGAGCTGGTCGACTGGGGTGCGCTGGTGCGTACCGAGACGGGTGAGTACGTCGTCGGGCAGCGCTTGTGGAAGTTGGGCATGCGCGCGCCCGTGCAGGCTGATCTTCGTGAGATCGCGTCGCCGTTCTTGCACGACATCTACGGCGCAACGTTGGCGACGGTCCACCTCGCCGTCCGCGACGGTGATCAGGTGCTGTATCTCGATCGGCTCGCCGGGCACGCGTCGGTGCCGGCAGTGAGTCGGATCGGCGCCCGACTTCCATTGCATGCCACAGGCGTGGGGAAAGTGCTTCTCGCGTACGCACCGAAAGATGTTCACGATCGTGTGCTGAGCGACTTGCCTCGACTCACCCGGTACACCGTCGTTCACCCCGGCAAACTGGAGGCCGAACTTCGTCGCGTACACCGCGAGGGATTCGCGCAGACCGTCGAGGAAATGGCACTCGGCGCGTGTTCGGTCGCGGTTCCGGTGCGCGGTGCCGACGACGACGTGGTCGCGGCGCTGGGAATCGTGGTGCCGAACTTCAATCGGGACCGATCGAAATTGGTTGCGTCCCTTCAGGTGGCAGCCCAGGGTATTAGTCGATCCTTTCACTGAGTGGAAGAACCCGCTAGGAGTGGCGCCGGTCAAGGTGTCTACTGGGCGTCATGCGTACAGAGGTAGCCATCATCGGAGCAGGGCCTGCCGGCTTACTGCTGTCTCACCTGCTCGCCGAACAGGGCGTCGACTCGATTCTGATCGAAACGCGGAGTCAGGAGTACGTGCTCTCGCGCATCCGCGCAGGCATTCTCGAGCACTCGACCGTCCAGCTGCTCGACGACATTGGCCTCGGAACGCGATTGCGCAGTGAGGGTCAGGAACATCGCGGCATCTACCTTCAGTGGCCGGAGGAGCGGCACCATATCGACTTCACTGATCTCGTCGGCCGCAGCGTGTGGGTCTACGGACAGACCGAGGTGACCAAGGACTTAGTTGCCGCACGCGAAGCGGCGGGTCAACAGATCTACTACGAGGTATCCGATACCGCGCTGCACGACGTCGAAACCGATTCTCCCTACGTCACATTCACCGATTCCGACGGGCACGAAGTGCGCGTCGACGCGGCGGTGATCGCCGGATGCGACGGGTCGTTCGGCCCGAGTAGGGCGACGATGCCCGACCGGGTTCGGCAGACCTGGGAACGGACGTACCCCTACTCGTGGCTCGGCGTCCTGGCGGACGTGGCCCCGTCGACCGACGAACTGATCTACGCCTGGCACCAGAACGGCTTCGCGATGCACTCGATGCGCTCCGACACCGTCAGCCGGTTGTACCTGCAGGTTCCCAATGGAACCGATGTGAACACCTGGTCCGACGACAGGATATGGGATTCATTGGCCGCCAGGCTCGGTCACGGCCAGAACGGGTGGGAGCTGACGCCGGGTCCGATCACGGAGAAGAGCGTCCTGCCGATGCGTAGCTACGTTCAGACTCCGATGCGGCACGGCAACCTCTTCCTCGCCGGCGATGCGGCGCACATCGTCCCACCGACCGGTGCCAAGGGGCTCAATCTAGCAGTCGCCGACGTGGCACTTCTTGCTCCTGCGCTCGTCGCGTTGGTGCGCAAGGGCGACGGCGAGCTGGCTGAGTCCTACAGCGACAACGCACTTCGGCGAGTCTGGCGATGCACTCACTTCTCGTGGTGGATGACGACGATGCTGCACACCAGCGCAGATCCGTTCGACGCTCAACTTCAGCTGTCCCAGCTGCGCTGGGTGGCGTCGAGCGAAGCAGGCGCCACCGGCTTGGCAGAGAACTACGCCGGACTGCCCATCGGGTTCTGATTCGCGGCGACAACGAATGCCGATCAGCGAGAACTCTTCATGTCGATTTTGTAGTAGGCAATTTTGCGATACAGAGTTGCCCTGCTCATTCCGAGGCGTTCGGCGGCGTGCTGCATCGTCATCGGGCCGGTGGAGAGAAGGCGCACGATTTCGCCGCGCTCGAAGGCCTCGATGCTGGACAGTCGACGGGTGGGGCCGGCCAGGATTTCGGTGGGTAGTACGTGTGTGTCGACAACATCGGAACGCCCGACCGCTCGAGTGATCGTCGACTTCAGTTCGGCGACGTCGTGCGGCCAGTCGTAGTTGCGTAAAGCGCGTTCCGCTGAGCCCGTGAACTGGACGTCGCGGCCGCGCATCTCGCGGGCGAAGTGCCGGGCGAGGGGGAGGACGTCGTCGGGACGGTCCTGAAGGGCCGCGACGGACACGACCGATCGGACGCGCCTGCGGAGAGCCGTCGGCACCGACTCGAGCCGTTCGGCCGTCATCGAAACAGGCATGCGCAGTACGTCGGATGCGAACAGCAGGCCGTCGAGATGCTCGGCGGCGTATGCGGGCAGGGCGTCGATGTCCCGGACGACGATTGCGGTGTCCGGTCGCCCGGCTTCGAACGACCACAGGTCGAGCCAGGTCTGCAGATCGTTCGGTTCCGGCGCGGATGCGACGAGGATGCGGTGCCGAGGAAACGCTGCTCGAGCGGATTGTTCGAGCAGCGTCGAACGTCCGCTGCTCGCCCGGCCGATCGCGGCGACGGCCATGCCGTCGTCCATCGCGGATCGTGCCTCGGCCACTGCCGTCGTCCACTCGGAACCGAGGTCTGCGACGGCGCGGCCCGCGGCGTGCACGATCCTGAAGAGGCCACGCCGCGTCGTCGGACGCGGCGTGTTCCCCGAACCGCGTGCCAGCATCGACGTGCGGATGGTGCTGGCCGCCGACCTGGCGAGCGTCAGCAGCAGATCACTCGACGTTCGCGCCCACGTCGTCAGGTTCACTGCGCCTTCCAGCCTGCCCGTGGCAGGGTCGACGACCGGTGCAGCGGCACAGGTGAAACCGGTCAGACTGTGCGAGTAGTGCTGCTCGGCTCTGACGAGGGTGGGTGCGATGTCCGCGAGCGCCAGACCGAGACCGTTGGTGCCCACCTCCCGCTCGGAGTAACCGAAGCCGGGAGCAAGATGCACCGCGTCGAGTGCACGCAGCAGAGAGTGGTCGCCGCTGACCCTGCTCAGGACAACACCGTCGGCGTCCGTCAGCATCATGCCGACGGGTTCGCTGGACAACGTTCGGTGCAGATCGGCGAGCACCTCGTTGCCGCACTCGTGGAACAGGGACTCCGGCGGTTCGGTGCCCGCGAACACCGGCTCCACGGCGTCGATCGAGATGCCGTACCGCTCACTACGCAACCACGACGCACGTAGACGACCGGGCACCAGGGTGCCTGGTACGTCGTCGCGGCGGTTCAGGGCGGGGTGGTCGTCGATCACCGAAGTCCTCGTGGTCGGGAGTGCGCACCGTCTCCGATGCATGTGATCCAGATTACATAACAGAATGACGATGCGACGTCTCAGATTGAGACAGCCAGGGCCTCGGCAGCCGGGGCGAGCGGACCTACCGTCGAACTACGAACTGTGGCGCCAGTCACACGACGGAAGGGATCGACATGTACAAAAAGGGTGACGACAGCTTCTTCATCGTCGACGCGCACGTGGCGTTGTGGGATGCGCGCAAGGAGAACCAGCGCAACATCCACGGCAAGCAGTTCATCGACTGCTTCTACGACTACCACCGCAACCTGTCACCGGAATCCGAGCTCTGGACGTACGACGAGTACCTCTACCAGGGCGGTGAACGCCTGATCAAAGACCTGTTCATCGACGGTTACGTCGACCACGCGATCTTTCAGCCGGCTCATCTGGGCGAGTTCTACGTGAACGGATTCGGCCAGACCGAGGAAGCGTGGGCGCTGACCCAGAAGCATTCCGACATCTTGACGTACAACCACAATTTCGATCCTCGCAACGGCGAGGCGGGTCTCGATCAGCTACGGGCCGATGCCGAGCGATTCGGCCTGAAAGGCGTGAAGCTCTACACCGCCGAGTGGAACGGTGATTCCCGCGGATACAAGCTCGACGACGACTGGACGCGCCGCTACCTCGAGGTGTGCCGTGAACTCGGAATCACCAACATCCACGTCCACAAAGGTCCGACGATCAGGCCGCTCGACCGCGACGCCTTCGATGTCGCCGATGTCGACCACATCGCGACCGACTTCACCGATCTGAACTTCGTCGTCGAACACTGCGGGCTTCCGCGGCTGGAGGACTTCTGCTGGATCGCGACCCAGGAACCGAACGTGCATGCCGGACTCGCCGTCGCCATGCCCTTCATGCACACCAGGCCGAAGTACTTCGCTCAGATCATCGGAGAACTTCTGTACTGGCTCGGCGAAGATCGCATCCAGTTCTCCTCCGACTACGCCTTGTGGACCCCGAGGTGGCTGATCGAGGCATTCGTCGAATTCCAGATCCCCGACGAGTTGAGCGAGTATCCGCAGATCACCCTGGACCAGAAGAAGAAGATCCTCGGCCTGAACGCCGCGAAGATGTACGACATTCCGGTCCCGGAGGATCTCCGTCTAGCCGACGCCGATGAGACGGAGACCGGACCCCGCGGCGCAGAACAAGCCGCCGACGAGCATCTGGTGGGTGCGTAGCCGTGCCGGACATCAGAGAAGCTGCGGCGCTGGAGGCACTCGGGGCGGTCGTCGATCCCGAGCTCGACCAGCCCATCACCGATCTCGATTTCGTACAGTCCGTCACCGTGTCGGGCGAGGGTGACGTAGTGGTGCACTTGCGGCTTCCGACGTCGTTCTGCGCGCCCAACTTCGCGTATCTGATGGCCTCGGATGCGAAAGACGTTCTGACGACGCTCGAGTGGACCGCGCAGGTCACCGTCGAACTCGACGATCACCATGATTCGGCGATCATCAACGCCGGTCTCGCCGCCGATGCGGGCTATCGCGGTACGTTCGCCCACGAAGCCGAGGACGATCTGGAAGAGCTCCGGACGACCTTTCAGCGGAAGGCCCACGTCGCGGCGATGGAGCGGTGCCTGACGGCGCTTCTGCGGAGGGATCCGTCACGCGACATGCGTGAGATGGGCACTGTTCTGCTGGGTGAGCTGCCCGAAGACGAGACGACACATGCATTGCTGCGGCGACGAAGCACCATCGGATTGCCGACGACTCCGGACAGCCTGGTGATGGTCGATCACGAGGGAAACGACTATGCCCAGATCGACGTACCGCTTGCCTTGCGACGTGCACGGTCGACGCGCATCTCGATCGACGGCAATGCGCACTTCTGCCGAGGGTTGCTTCGGACCCGCTACGACGACCCCGATCGCACCACTGTCAACGCTTGAAACCCCGTTAAGGACGAGAACATGAGCACGATGAGAGCTGTACAGGTTGTGGGATACCACGACAAACTGCAGATGACGGAGCTCCCGATTCCAACGCCCACAGGACCTTTCGACGTCATCGTGAAGATCGGCGGCGCCGGGGTGTGCCGAACCGACCTGCACATCCTCGAAGGGCAGTGGGCAGAGAAATCGAACGTACAGCTGCCGTACACGATCGGTCACGAGAACGCGGGATGGGTGCACGCGGTCGGGTCCGCCGTCACCAACGTCGCCGAAGGCGACAAGGTGATCGTCCACCCGCTGATCACGTGCGGACTGTGCCGCGCCTGCCGATCCGGGGACGACGTGCACTGCGAATTCAATCAGTTCCCCGGAATCGACACCAACGGTGGATACGCCGAGTACCTGAAGACGTCCGCGCGAAGCGTCGTCAAGATCGACGACTCTCTCGAACCCGCCGACGTCGCGGCCCTCGCCGACGCAGGCCTGACGGCATATCACGCGGCAGCCAAGGCGTCGAAGCACCTGACGCCACGTGACAAGGTGATCGTCATCGGTGCAGGAGGCCTGGGGCACATCGGTATTCAGGTACTGAAATCGCTGACAGCCGCGGAGATCGTCGTCGTCGACCGCAACCAGGCGGCAGTCGAACTGGCCACATCTATCGGGGCCGATCACGGCATCGTCGCCGACGGCACCCACATCGAGCAGGTGCTGGACCTGACGAACGGCAACGGCGGCGAAGCCGTCATCGACTTCGTCGGCGAAGGCGGCGCGACGAAGGAAGGCGTGGCGATGCTGCGCGGCGCCGGCAACTACTACGTCGTCGGATACGGCGAGAACATCGACGTCCCCACCATCGACATCGTGTCCTCCGAGATCAACATCATCGGTAACCTGGTGGGGTCCTACAACGACCTGTGCGACCTGATGGCCTTGGCTGCTCGGGGATCGGTGGTGTTGCACACCGCGAAGTACGCGCTCGACGACTTCCAAAGTGCCATCGACGATCTCGATGCCGGTGCCATCCGCGGCCGTGCGATCCTCACCCCCTGACCTCGTCAACGCATAGGAGCTTTCATGATCTTCATCGTCGTCAAGTTCGAGACCAAGCCCGATTGGACCGAGCGCTGGCCGGAGCACGTGGCCGAGTTCACCGCAGCAACACGCGCCGAGGAAGGCAATCTGTGGTTCGAATGGTCACGCAGCCTGGAAGAGCCGAACGTCTACGTCCTCGTCGAGGCATTCCGCGACGGTGACGCAGGTGGAGCGCACGTGAACAGCGATCACTTCAAGAAGGCCGTCGAAGAACTGCCGAAGGGACTCGCCTCCACTCCGAAGATCATCAGCGAAACCATCGGCGCCACCGGCTGGGGCGAGATGGGTGAAATGAAGGTCGGCTGACCGAGACCCTCGGTGGTGCACACGGTCGTGCATCACCGAGGGGTGGTCGTACCGAATCAGCGCAGCGCGTGAAACCCGGAGCGGTAGAACACCAACGGCGAGCGATCACCGACCGCTGCGTCGAGCTGGTGAACCTCTCCGACCACCAGATCATGATCGCCCAGCCGCTGCACCGATGTGATCGTGCAGTCGATCCATCCGTGCACCCCGTCGAGAACGGGACTTCCACTCGGCGACGGTTCCCATGCGACTCCATCGAATTTGTCGCCTCCGGAACGGGAGAACGCCCGGCACACATCGACTTGATCGTGGGACAGGATGTTCGCGCAGAATCGTCCTGTAGCAGCGATTCTCGGGAATGTCCTGGAGGTCTGCGCGACGAAGAACGCCACCAGTGGTGGGTCCAGCGACACCGAAGCGAACGATCCGACGGCCAGCCCGATGGGAGTGTTCTCGGACTCGAGCGAGGTCACGACCACCACCCCGGTGCTGAATTCGCCGAGCACCGTGCGGAAGTGGTGGGGTCGACAGCGGTGTCGTTCATGAGAGTCCCTGGCTGGTAGAGGAATATGCGACGACGGTGAGGCCCGCCGGCGTGGTCAACGGAAGGCGCGCCTCGTGCCCGCCGACCGTGGGTTCGCCGACCGCCCACCCCAGACGTGCCGCCTCCCGTGCGACGGCGTCGAGATCGCCGGTCTTGGCGAGCAGGGACCACGAAGGCCCCTGCTCGTCGGACAGACTGAGTCCGGGAAACACCGCCCACGCAGCGCCGTCGGAGAACGAGGCCGGGCCGAAGATGTCGGTCAGGTCGCGGTGAGCAGCCGCCCAGTGATCGGCCGAGTGCATCACCGTGACCTTCTCGAACAAATTCGTCAACGATTTGCTCACGGTGCGGCCACGCGAGCGACTTCGTCGAGTGCGCCCTGGTAGATCTCGCCGATTCCGGTCTCGAGCTGCGATTCGAGGGCAGCCGGATCGTCACCGGCAGCGGTGAACTCGGCGTCCCACGAGACGACGGATCCGTTCGCGGTGGCGTCGACGCGGATGGTGGAGGTGTACTTCGCGAGCGGAAGTGGCCCGTCGATGTATTCGTAGGTGTACGTACGGGAGTCGTCGTCGTGGGACACGATCCGCTCCCGGGCGGGATTACCGTCGGTGAAGACGACGTGTCGTACCTCGCCGTCGAGCCTCGACGTGTCCAGTGACGGAATCCAGTTCGCGGCGCCGGCCGGGTCACCGACCACGGCCCACACCGATTCCGCGGACTGCGAGTACTCCTGGCGCACAGACACCGATGCCATGTCCGATCACCGCCCGAGTTCTGCGTTGTACTTCTTGGTCATGTGGTCGACGGCCTTGCGGTGCTCGTCGGCCTGCCCTTCTCGGACGGCCTGCGCACGCTCGGCGGCGTCTAGCATCGGCTGCGCCTGGCCCTGGAAATACGGCATGACGTCCTGGGCGAACAGTTCGTAGGAACGCCTGGTGGCCTGCGGATTCGCCCAGTCGTGGCCCTGGACCAGCAGAGTCCCGAAACCGCCCGACTGATCGACAAGGCGCTGTACCTGAGCGCGGGCCTGCTCGGCGGTACCGATGACGCCGATGCCGGAGGTGTTGATGAAGTCGATCATTTCCTTCTTGTTGGTACCGCGAACATCCATCTGCGGGAACGCAGCAACATGCTGAAGGTAGTTGAACCAGTATTCGATTCCGTGTTCGACGTCCTCGTAGGCCTGCTCGACGGTCTCGGCGATGTGGAACGGTCCGACGAGACGCCACGTCGAACGATCCACCTCGTCGGCGCGGCCTGCCTGCTCGGCGAATTCTTCGAGCATCCCCCAGTGATGCTGCAGCGCGCTGAACCCGTCGGGCGTCAGAGTCGCTGCGATGGAGAGCAAACCGATTCCGTGCTTCCCGGCGAGACGAGCGCCGGTGGGCGACGCGATGGCCGCCACGACGACGTCGAACAGTGGGTCGGAGTACGGCGCCATCTGGATCTTGGCGTCGAACAGTTCATGGGTGCGAGTCTTGGCGGTGACGGTCTCTCCGCGCAGCAGACGCATGATGATGTCGGCGTTCTCGGCGAGCAGTTCCCTCGTGTCGATCTGGGACAGGCCGAGCATCGCGGCGTCGGTGGGAAGCGAGCCCGGTCCGAGCCCGAACAGGACGCGGCCGTGCGTGAGGTGATCGAGCATCACCATCCGCTCGGCCGCCCACAGTGGGTTGTGGTAGCTCACGGACGTGACGCCGGTGCCCAGCTTGATGCGGCTCGTACGCTCACCCGCCGCGGCGATCATGATCTCGGGAGAGGCATAGATCTCGGCGCCCGCCGAGTGGTGCTCGCCGAACCATGCCTCGTCGTACCCCAGTTTCTCCAAGTACTCCACGAGTTCGAGATCGCGCTGCAGAAGCAGCGTCGGATTCTGGCCGGGGGTGTGGATCGGGGCGAGGAACGTTCCGAACTTCAGGCGCGTCATGTGATCTCCAGGTGTGACGGGCAACATTGTCACGATCACCGTATGACCCACGCCACAGCGTGAAACAGTCCTCGAAAGAGGACAGTTACAGGCTGACCCGCCGAGACACCGACGCCGCGAGAGCAGCGCGATTGCGGAAACCGGTCGTGTCGAAGATGCGGCTGACGTACTTCTTGACCGTCATCTCCGTCAGGTTCAGCTCGACCGCGATCTCTGCATTGGTCAGACCGTCGCCGATCAGCTCCGCGACATCCCACTGCCGCGGACTGAGCCCGACGAACGGATCCGCCTCGGGGGGCGCTTCTCCGATGGCGACGGACCTCGCACTCGCACGCAGATGACCGGCCAGGAACTTCATCGCGGTGATGTCGCTCCGATCCCAGTACCGTTCACGGTCGAACATGCCCACCAACGCCTCACCGTCGGCGAACCGCAGATGAATCGCCGACGCCGTGCCCATCCCGTGCGGCGCGAGATAATCCTCGACGTAGGAACGTTGAGGCACGGGTAGTCTCGCCAGATCGTCGAGCGTCGCGAAGCCGTCGTCGGTGAGTACGCGTCGTGCCCGGGGGAGCGCGAACACGTCCTTGTCCCGCCACCTTTCCTGATATTCACGCAGCAACGGCTCGGCGGCACCGGTGAGCAGAGGAGCGGGATCCGCGAACACCGTCGGATAGGTCGTGCCGAAGAAGAACGTCACGTCGCGGACGTCGAACACCGTCGCGATGGCATCCACCAAGGCTTCCTTGTATCGAGTCCCACCTGCCGACGACCGCGCCACTTCCAGGACTTCGAGAATTCGACGCATGTGCTCGGCGGACAACACGTCCTGCCACGACCGCGTGTGCTCCACCTGCGACTGCATGACCGAAATGCTATCGATATTCCCCCTGGTCCCGGTCGGGTTCTCGCAAGCACGTAGTGGATCACGTAGTTCTGCGCGTCCGTCCGGGGGCTGCGCCGAGCATTGTGATGTGAGTCATACCGAAGCCGTGCTCGAACGAAAGGTCGTACAGCACATGACCAGCACCATCGACGCTCCCGTCACCACCAGCTTGTCGCCTGATTACGCCGAACGGGCACGAACGGTTGCCCGTGTCGTCGAACGCGAAGCGAACACCATCGAATCCGACGCCACCATCACGTCGGCCGTCTACGAAGCTCTCGTCGAGCAGGAGCTCTTCTGGCTGCTCGTCCCTGCCGAATTCGGCGGCGGCGGAAAGGGAATCGTCGAAGCTTTGAAGGTGATCGAGGAGATCTCACGCGCCGACGGGTCCACCGGCTGGGCGCTGATGGCCAATGCGTTCTCCACCGGAGTCGCAGTCGGGTTCATGAACGATGTCGGAGCCCGCGAAATGTTCGACGGCCCGGCCCGCGGCATCACCGCAGGCATGATCATGCCCACCGGTAAGGCAGTGCGCGTCGACGGCGGATATCGGGTCACCGGCAAGTTTCAGTTCGGCAGCGGATCGGCGCACGCATCGTGGATCGGTGCAGGATTCGTCGTACACGACGACGCGGGCAACCCCGTGCTCGACGCCAACGGCGGCCCGGACTGCCGAATCGGCTTCCTGCCCCGTACCGACGTGGAGTTTCTCGGAAACTGGGACGTGATGGGTATGGTCGGAACCGGAAGCTACGACTATCTCGTCGACGACGTCTTCGTCCCGGACAGGTTCACGATGGAAACCTTCTCCACGGTGCCCGTCCGACCTGAACCCGTCTACAAATTAGGTCTTCTCGGCATCGGCGTAGGGGGTCACGCCCCGGTCGCCCTCGGAATCGCCACGCGCGCACTCGAAGAGGTAGTGCAGATCGCGTCGAAGAAGAACCGACCAGGTTACGACGGTCCCGTCGGGGAATCGCAGCTCTTCCTTCGCGACTTCGCGAAGAACGAGGCTCTGCTTCAGGCCGCTCGCGCGTACGTCTACCAGGCGCACGGCGACGCCGAGGACACCGCGCGCCGCGGTGAGGACATCACCGACGAGCAGCGCGCGCGATTGCGTCAGGTTACCACCTGGGTGCAGGAAGTGGCCGGTGAGATCGTGCAGTTCGCGCACCGATGGGCAGGAAGCCAGGCGATCCGCAACCCCAGTGCGCTCGGTCGTTGCAGCCGCGATATCGCGGTTGCCACACAGCACATGCTGGTCGATCAGATCAGTCTGGTCGAGGCCGCCAAGGCGATCGTGCCCGGCTACGACCACCAGTCCTGAAACCCGTCGACAGAGAAGGAAGAACGCAGTGGGACAGCTCGAAGGAAAAGTAGCCCTCGTCACCGGAGCCGCGCGCGGACAGGGACGTTCGCACGCAGTTCGGCTCGCGGAAGAAGGTGCCGACGTCATCGTCGTCGATCTCTGCAGCAAGCCGGAGACGACCAAGTACAAGGGATCCTCCCGTGAGGATCTGGACCAGACGGTTCGCGAGATCGAGAAGTTCGACCGTCGTGCACACGCCGTCGTCGCCGACGTGCGCGAGCTCGGACAGCTCGAAGCGGCTGTGTCCGAGGGTATTGCGGAGCTCGGGCGTCTGGACACCGTCGTCGCCAACGCCGGCATCTTTTCCTCCGCCCCACTGCACGAGCTGAGCGAAGAGCAGTGGGACGAGATGATCGACATCAATCTCTCGGGCGTCTGGAAGACGATGCGCGCCACGGTGCCGCACCTGATCTCCCAGGGTGAGGGCGGCTCGATCATTCTGATCTCGTCCACCGGCGGGATTCAAGGATTCCCGAACTTCGCGCACTACGTCGCTGCGAAACACGGTGTCACCGGGCTCGCACGTACTGCGTCGAACGAGCTGGGTCAGTACAGCATTCGTTGCAACTCGATTCATCCGACGTCGGTGCTGACCGACATGATCGACAACGAGCCGATGTACAAGCTGTTCCGTCCCGATCTGGAACATCCGACCCAGGACGACTTCCGTGAAGCATGTCAGGGCGCGATGAACACGTTGCCAGTTCCGTGGGTCGACGCGGTGGACATCAGCAACGGCGTCGTATGGCTCGCCTCGGACGCAGCACGCTATGTCACGGGCATCGCATTGCCGATCGATGCCGGCGCCCTGAGCAAGGTCTAGTTCTCACGGCGCGGCCCGGGTCGTCGGGTCGCGCCGCTAGACCCTCTGGAAGTACCCCGCGACTTCCTGTCTGCGGCTCATCCCCAATTTCTGCAGAACGCGTTCGACGTGGCCTTCGATAGTGCGTGGTGACAGCACCAGTGTGGCGGCAATGTCTTTGTTGGACATGCCCTGCGCGAGCATCTCGGCGACCTCACGCTCGCGGGGCGAGAGCGCGACGACGGGTACGGCCGCAGTGGACGTATTCTTGGACGGACTCGTCAGAGCAGTCTCGCCGAGTGCGTATCGGGTGAGTTCGGAGACCGACATGGTCGAACCCGACGCGCGGTGTTCCTCGAACTCTGTCGCACCCAAAGCAGTGCGCGCTCGTTGCTCGAACGTCTCTCGTTTGTCGATCCAGTGCTCGGAACCGTAGAGCTGTTCGCCGAACGAACCCCACATCGCCGACGCCGCACCGAGCAGTACCGCTGCGCGGTCGGCAGATCCGGATTCTGCCTCGGCCCACGCGAGCAGGTCGGTCATCAGCGTAGTTCCTACGACGTCGTCGAACGCCCGGTGCAGATCGAGCGCGGTCACCGCGAAGTCGGCTGCGTCGGAAAATCGTTCGGCCACCAGCGCGACCAGCCCTAGGCCGTAGACGGCGTACGAACGAAGCCAGGTCTCACCGCTGTCCTCCGCGAGAACCCTGACCCATTCGAACGCGGCGTGGGCCTCGTCGAGCTTGCCGGTGAAGCTGTACACCATTCCCAGATGAATCTTCATGGTGCACAGCAGGTCCACACGCTCGGGGATATGGCGGTAGAGCTCGCGTGAGGTGGTCAAGAAGTCGACAGCCGAGTCGAATCGGCCGTCGAAGAACTCGTTGAGACCCAGCACATGCGTCGAGAACGCGCGCACGAGCGGATCGTCGCCACCCGATTCGATCGCACGTCGCAACACCTCGTCGGCGGCGACACGGTCTCCCTGGAGCGTCATCACCAGACCGGCCGTGGCCGAAGCCCTGTCTCGGATGTCGGCGAACTCGGGTTGCCCGATCACCCGGTCCAGCCAGAGCCGATGCTCGGGGACGGAGATCCCACACGCCCAGAGGAACCAGACGTCGGCGATCAGGTTCGCACCGCGACGCGCCTGCTCGGAATCGGGGGAGCGCAGTGCACGCTCTAGCGCGTACCTGATGTCCGCGCGGTTGTCGTGCACACACGAGCTGGTGGTTAGCTGGTCCGGGCCGAACCAACTGTCTGCGGCGCGGTGCAACACATCGGCGCACCATGCGAAATGACGGTTGCGCAGCGCCTCGGCCTCCTCCGACGTCAACTGTGCGAATCCGTATTCGCGCAGGGTCTCGAGCATTCGGAAGCGGACCTGACCGTTCTCCTCGATCCGCTGCAGAATCGACTTGGCCACCAACGCGAACACGCCGTCGAGAATGCCGTGACTGGAGATGCCGCTACCTGCACACACCTGCTCGGCCATGTCCAGGTCGAATCCGCCGACGAATACCGATGTTCGTGCCCAGAGCAATTGCTGCTCCCTGGTGCACAGCTCGTAACTCCAGTCCACGGTGGCCTGAAGGCTTCGGTGCCTGGTCGGCCCGGTTCGATTGCCTTCGGTGAGGAGGTCGAGGCGATGATCGAGCCGAGCGGCGAGCTGATCGATCGACAGAACACTCAATCTCGAGCACGCAAGTTCGATCGCCAGTGGCATTCCGTCGAGGCGAGCGCAGACCCGCTCGACCGCGTCTCGGTTGGACGGAGTGATCGAGAACGTCGGAAGGATCGCCGACGCCCTGGATTCGAAGAGTTCCACTGCACCGGGTGCGGCACGCTGCATGCCTGAAGTGGTGTGCATGGGCTGCAACGCCAACCGATGCTCCTCCGGGATGCCGAGAACCTCACGAGAAGTCGCGATGATGTGCACCTGGGTCGTGCCGCGCAGAAGAGCGGAGATCAGTCCCGCGCTGGCATCGAGGAGATGCTCACAGTTGTCCATTACCAACAACATTCGACGGCTACCGAGGTAGTCGATCAACGTGTTCTGGGTCGCCGTGCTCTGCAGACCGCGATTCGACATGCCGAGCGCGTCGGCAACGGCCTGCGGCAGCAGCTCAGGCATGTGCAGGGACGCCAGTTCGACGACACGGACGCCGTCGGCGAATGCTCGACGGAAACGACTGGCGGCGTGGACGGCCAACCGCGTCTTGCCCATGCCGCCGGGACCGTTGATCGTGATGAGGCGCTCGGTGCCGATGAGCAATTGCAGTGTGCGCAGTTCGGAATCCCTACCGACGAACGGTGTCGCGTAATTCGGCAGCGACGGTGTGTATTCGCACTCGGGCGGCGCCTCGGCGAGCTCGGACAACTGCCTGCGTGCCGTGTCGACTCGGCGCACCAGCGTCGTCCGCGCCCCGTCCCACCCGACACGCCGTCCGATCTCGCCGACTCCGAGCTCCGGTGCGCCGGCGATGACGTCACGAATCGAGGCATCGACGTGGTCGTCGGCGGATCGACGAACGCTGCGGTGGTCGTCCGGGGGCGCGTCCAAGGACAGTGCGCGTCGAACGGTGTTGCGAGACATCGACAATCTCTGCGCGATGCCTTTGATGGGAACTCCCGACGAACGAAGCGTATGGATCTCGCGCCACTCGTCGGCATTCATTCGGCCTCCTCGGCACGTCATCGGAACGAGATGTGGATCACTCTCGTTCACCGGGTGCTGCGTTGTCAATGTGCGGGGGTCAACTTCGGTCACGCATGGTGATCGGACGTAAGTTTCAGGCCGTGGACCAGCGTGAACCTCCGCCAGTAACGGACCACGTAGTAGGACGGTTCTCGGAGTGGGGCGGCGCGGGCAGAGTGATTCAGGACACAGGACCCGTCAGGGGTCTCATCATCACGACACGGAGGTTCGACACCCATGAGTCAGCAGAATGCAGAAGCATTGAAGGCAGCATTCGCGGCGGCGGACGCGGGCGACCCCGGCCCCCTCGTCGCGCTGTACTCCGACGACCTGACGTGGGCGGGATTCACCCTCGAAGGCACCCTGCGGCTCTACACCAAGGGCGAGTTCCTCGAGGCGTTCGGTGTGCTCGCCAAGCTGGATGCGTCCGCCAACGAGGTCATCAGCGTCGAGGTCGTCGGCGACGAACTGGTGACCGCCAACATTCGTGCGTATCGCAAGCTCGGCGGCGACGAACTCGACATCACGATGGTCATGACGCACCGCTTCGTCGACGGCAAGGTCGTGCGCGGCACCGACATGGTGCCGTCCAGCTTCGAGGCGTTCTGGTCGCGTGTCGGGATCACGGTCTGAGATGACCACCGCAACGCGGCATTACGTACCCGCCCGTTCCTGGTCCGCACGCCGACGTGCCCGAATTGCGCTGTCGCAGGGTGCACCTGTTGTGGTGGTCGACGATCTTCGTGGAACCGGATGTGATCTGGTTGTCGCAGCGCAGGGCGTCGACGTTTCCGTGATGGCGCATCTGATTCGCTTCGGATCGGGATTCGTCTGCATCACCGTCGACGACGAGACGTGTGAGCGACTCGATCTCCCACCGGTCGCCTGGTCCCAGCGCAACTCGTTCTACCTGGGCTCACCCAGGGTGTCGGTGGATGTAGTCGACGGCACCACTACAGGTATTTCAGGAGCCGACCGTGCCGCGACTGCTCGCGCGCTCGCGCACTGCGATGCACTGGCGTGCGAGTTCACCCGACCAGGGCACCTCGTTCCCGTGCTTGCGTCGGGTGAGCGTCCCACCAGACCAGACCTGATCGCGGAACTGGTCGAAGGATCGGCGGTGTTCACCGCGTTGGAAACGTCCATCCGTGACGACACGACAGCGTTGCGGCAGGGCAGCCGGGTAGTGCCGGTCATCCGAATGTCGAAGTACGCCTACTTCTGACCGCTGGACCCCCGGCGCAGTTCGGACTTCGCGATGGTGCGCACGTGGACTTCGTCCGGGCCGTCGAAGATGCGCATGGCCCGATGCCAGCCGTACATCGCGGCGAGTGGCACGTCGTCGCTGACGCCTGCGCCGCCGTGAACCTGGATGGCGCGGTCGATGACGTCGAGCGCCACCCGGGGGACCGACACCTTGGCGGCCGAGACGTACGGTGCCGCGGCTTTGTTGCCGTGCACGTCGGTGATCTTCGATGCGTACTGACACAGCAGGCGTGCTTGATCGATCGCGATGCGCGACTCGGCGATCTGGGCCTGCACCACACCCTGTTCCGCGAGCGGCTTGCCGAACGCGACGCGGGACTGCGCCCGCGACACCATCAACGACAGTGCTCGCTCGGAAGCACCGAGTGCGCGCATGCAGTGGTGGATACGGCCGGGGCCCAGGCGTGCCTGCGCGATCGCGAAACCGGCGCCCTCCTCGCCGAGAATGTTGGCGACGGGTACTCGGACGTCGTCGTAGACCACCTCGCAGTGCCCGTGCTGATCCAGCCGGCCGAACACCGGAACATCGCGTACGACGGTCACACCCGGAGTATCGATCGGTACGAGCACCATCGACTGTTGACGATGCGTCGGAGCGTCGGGGTCGGTCTTGCCCATGACGATGAGCAACCGGCACCGCGGGTCGGCTGCACCGCTTGTCCACCACTTCCGGCCGTTGATCACGTAGTGGTCGCCGTCGCGGACGATTCGGGTCTGGATATTGGTGGCGTCGGAGCTTGCAACCTCGACCTCGGTCATGGAGAACGCGGACCGAATCTCACCTTCCTTCAACGGCTCCAGCCACGTCCGCTGCTGCTCCTCCGTGCCGAACAGATGAAGCAATTCCATGTTGCCGGTGTCCGGCGCCTGGCCGTTGGTGGCCTCGGGCGCCAGATGCAAACTCCACCCGGTGATTTCGGCGAGTCCTGCGTAGTCGAGCTGGCTGATCCCGGAATAGGCGGGGAGGAACAAGTTCCAGAGACCGCGTGCGCGCGCTTCCTTCTTCAACGTCTCGACGACGGGAGGAAGCGAGCTGTCCTCGGGGCCCACCGAGGCGCGGTAGCGCTCGTACTCGGCCTCGGCGGGAAAGACGTGCGTGTGCATGAACTCGACCAAGCTCTCGCGCAAACGCAGCGCGGTCTCGGACGGACGAAGATCCAGAGATGCGACGTCGACGGCAGCGGGCATGGCGGAAGTGTTCACGGCGTGCGTCATGGCGATGTCCTTTGACTGTTCAGCCGGCAAGGCCGGTGACTGAGGAAGCAGATGCGCGATCGAGCGCGCGGCCGAGCAGCGGCCCGACCATGTCGCCGACGCGTGAGAAATCCTCGCCGTCGGTGTGACCCTGGGCGTGACGCGCGTGGATGCCTTCGAGAATGACCGCAATCTTGAAGTCGGCGAACACGAGGTACCAGTCGATGTCGGGCACGTCGATACCGCGTGTCGTGAGGTACCGCTGCACCATCTCGTCGCGGGTGGGAAAACCGGGCAGTGCGGTGGCACCTGCGGTGATCGGATTGTGGAACTCACCGGCATGGTCCCAGAACGAGCACAGTATTCCGAGGTCCGTGAGGGTGTCTCCGAGCGTGGACATCTCCCAGTCGAGCACACCCAGAATCTTCGTCGGATCGGAACGGTCGACCATCATGTTGTCGATCTTGAAGTCGCCGTGCACGATTCCCGGATAGCTCCGCGGCGGAAGGCCTGAGCGTAGTCGGCGGTGCAGTTCGGCGACCTCGGGCCGTTCCGAGGTCGCGGATGCGTCCCACTGCCGAAGCCAGCGGGCGAGTTGCCGCTCGAGGAACCCGTCGGGCTTGCCCCAGTTCGCCAGGCCCACCGCGGCGGGGTCGATGGAGTGCAGATCAGCGAGCACGGTGGACATCGACTCCGCGAGCGTGCGGCGCTGCGACTCGCTGAGTGTCGCAGTGTCCTCCTGGGTGCGGAGAGTGACGCCGTCGAGCTTGTCCATCACGTAGAAGGTCGTACCGATCACCGTCGTGTCCTCGCAGAGTCCGACGGTTCTCGGCACGGGTACTGCGCTGTCTCTCAGCGCCGTCAGAGCTCGATACTCTCGGCCCATGTCGTGGGCGGTCGGAAGGACGTGTCCCCGAGGAGGGCGACGCAGAATCCAGTTTCTGCTGCCATCACCCAGTTCGTAGGTGGGATTGGAACGCCCCCCGGCGATGAGGCGAGCGGTCAGCTCGTTCACGGGCGAGGACTCCACGCGGGCCAACCACTCGCGCACTGCAACCACGTCCAGCTCGTCCACCGTCGTGGTGTCCATTACCAGTCCCTTTCGAAGGTTTCGAGCAGCGCCGTCAGGAGTTCCGAAGTTCGCGGCGAAGCAACTTTCCGCTCGTGGTCTTCGGAAGTTCCTCCAGCACAACCAGTTCCCTGGGGTACTTGTAGGCTGCCATTCGGGTCTTGCAGAATTCGATGAGCTCCTCGGGTGTCACCGACGCCCCCGCCGTCAGCGAGACGAACGCCTTCACGGTCTCGCCGCGATAGTCGTCGGGGACTCCGACGACGGAAGCTTCGCGCACCGCCGGATGCTGGTACAGCACGTCTTCGACGTCGCGGGGAAACACCTTGTAGCCGCCTGCGTTGATCATGTCCTTCAGCCGGTCCACGACGAAGAGCCAGCCGTCCTCGGTGACCTTGCCGACGTCGCCGGTGTGCAGCCACCCGTCGCGAATCGCGTGAGCGGATTCCTCCGGCATCTGCCAGTAACCTGGCACCACCATGGGGCCCGACACGACGATTTCCCCGACCTCGCCGGGCCCGAGGTCATGTCCGTCGCTCAGGTCGACGATACGAACGTTCGCCTCCGACACCGGGATTCCCACGGACAGCGCGCCGCTGTCGGGATCGACCGGCGGATCGGTCTCGGGCGGCCCGAGGTGTGTCGGCGACGTCGTCTCGGTCATTCCGTACGCGCCGCGCAACACCCACCCCGTCGCCTCACGGACGCGATCCACGAGCGCGGGCGACACGGGTGCCCCTCCGGACGGGGTCTTGGTGAGCGAACCGAGGGCCAGTTCGTCCTTCGCCGGATGATTGCTGAGGGCGATGAACAAGGTGCTCGCCCCGATCATGAACGTGCCGCGCCACTCATCGATCGCCCGGAGGGTCTCCTCGGCGTCGAAGCGGTGCAGAAGAACCAGGGGCGCACCGCTGACGATGTGAATCCCGAGGCACGCGACGATGCCGGTGATATGGAATACGGGGGCGACACCGATGATCACGTCACGATCTGCGCGCAGGTCCCACCACTGGGTGTAGACCGTGGAATTGTGCACGAGCGAACCGTGCAGGTTCATCGCTCCCTTGGAACGGCCCGTCGTGCCCGACGTGTAGGTGAGAATGCCGATGTCGTCGGCACCAGCCGGGTGGGTGGACGGCGCACCGCGTCCGGTGACCGCTGTTGTCCATGCGATGGTGTCCGAGAACGACTGTGGCGCAGGGATGTGTGCACGCAACGACGCAGGCACCGACGCGTCGGGGGTCATGTCCAGCGGATGCGTGGTGACGACGATGTCGAGTGCCGTCTTCTCCCGAATCGGGGCGACGGACTCGGTGTACAGGCTGTCGAGGCAGATCAGCGCGGTAGCGCCGCTGTCGACGAGGTGATGTTCCAGCTCACCTGCCCGCAGCATCGGGTTGACGGCCACTGGAATCGCACCGATCTTCCAGGCGGCGAGGACTGCGACGAGCCAGTGCGGATCGTTCTGCAGGTACACCGCGATGCGATCCTTCGGTGCTACGCCTGCATCGTGCACCGTCTGCGCGAGCGCGTCGGCAGCGGCGTCGATCTCCCCGAACGTGAGGGTGGCACCGAAGTAGTGCACCGAAGGACCGTCGGGCGTCGCCGACACGTGTGCGTTCCACGCATCCAGCAGGGTCGGGAAAGCCGACGCCGCGTCAGGCGTGACCGTGCTCGGATACAGGTCGGTCCACGGGCGATCGTCGGTTCGGAGGGTGTCGTCGAGCTGCTTCACTGTTCCGCCTCGTCCTAGGTCCTGCGATCGTTGTGCAGTGATCGATTTCTCACCATCGTTGGGGCCGAGCGATCGCTTGTCAAGTTTCTCGACCTGAGTCGACAGAACGCTATCTGTGCACTTGAACGCGGAATTATAGTGTTCAGTAGTTGACAATCGATCGTTCGGTGCCCATCATTCCGAATGACGCAGGTCACACTGATGACGAGAAAGTCGATACACATGACCGCACAGAATCTCAGCACGACGACCGCCGACTCGTGGACGCCGGCCAAGCGGAGAACCGCCCGCCGCGCCGCGCTGGCCGGTGGCGTGGGCACGCTGATCGAGTACTACGACTTCAGCCTGTACGGCTACCTGGCGGTGGTGATCGCGCCGATCTACTTCCCGAGCGACGAGCCTGTCGTGTCGCTGCTGTCCGCCTTGGCGGTCTTCGGGACCGCGTACCTGGTCCGGCCGCTGGGCGGCATCGTGTTCGGCCATGTCGGTGACCGGTTGGGACGTAAGAAAGCATTGATGGCGACTCTCGTGTGCATGGGAGTCGGCAGCACAGCGATGGGCCTTCTGCCCACGCCCGCGCAGATCGGCGTCTGGGCGACGGTTCTGCTCGTCCTCGTACGCTTGCTGCAGGGATTCTCGGCAGGTGGTGAGGTCGGAGGATCGGCCACCTTCATCTCGGAATCGGCGCCCTCGCATCTGAAGGCCACGTACGGCGCGTTCACCCCGATGGGATCGACCGGCGGGTTCGCACTGGCAGCTGCCGTCGCGGGCGCCGTGTCGGCGCTGACGACGGACGCATCGATGGACAGCTGGGGGTGGAGAGTCCCGTTCCTGCTTGCCCTTCCATTGACGGTCTTCTGCCTGTGGATCCGCACCCGCGTCGAGGAGACGCACGATGCAGACGGAGGGCTGGGCAAGTCGGCGTCCGGAGCCTCCGACGCCCACGAGTCGAGCGCCCCGCTCAGCGCAGTGTTCCTGAAACAGCCTCGCGCACTTGCTCAGGCAACGGCCTTGAGTGCTGCAGTGAACGGAACCGCGTACATCGGACTGACCTACATGGCCATCCACCTCACCAAGCAACTCGGTTACGACTCCACCTCGGTGTTCTGGGTTGCAACACTCGCGATCGGAATCGCCGCTCTGGCAATGCCTCTCGCTGGTGTACTGGGAGACCGGATCGGCACCGTCAGGCTGATGACCATCGGTTTCGTCGGATTCGTGGCGCTGACCTATCCGATGATGGGTCTGATGCACCACGGCATCGTCGTCGCGACACTCGCGTTCGTCGTCATCATGCTCAACAGCACGGCCACGCAGGTGGGTGTCTACACGATCATTCCGCAGTTCTTCGACAAGCGCTCGCGTTACACCGGAGTCGCGATGGGATGGAACTTGGGAGTCATCATCGCCGGTGGCACAGCCCCGTTCGTCGCGGTGTGGTTGGTCGAAAGGACCGGAAACATCCTGTCACCTGCGTTCTTCGTGATGGTGCTCGCGGTGGCCGGGCTCGTTGCGCTGGCGACGGTCAGGGCTCGTCACCACACGAGCACGGGTTTGACCACGGAGCCCGCACGCTGATCGGCGATCGCGCGTTCCAGGTCCGAGAAGGGGTACTCGGTCGTGAGGCGATCCACCGGGAAGTCGCCACGGGCGTACAGGTCGGTCAGCTGTGGGATGAACTCCCTCGCGACCGAGTCGCCTTCGATGCACCCTCTGATGCTCTTGCCGCTCAGCATCAGATCCTGAACGTCGATGGTCAGCTCGCGGTCACCGAGTCCGAGAACGACGAGGTCCCCGCGAGCTCGCAGGGTCGACAGAGCGGTGAGTACGACGGCGGGAATGCCGGTGGTGTCGAGCCCGTGCGTCGCGCCGCCTCCGGTGACGTCGCGCACCTGTTCCACGACGTTTCCGGCGGCGGAATCGACTGCCTCGAAACCGAACGACCGCGCAAGATCACGACGGGTGTCGTTTGGATCCACCGCGACGATCGCCTGGACACCGGCCGATTTCGCCGCGAGCATCGCCGAGAATCCGACGCTGCCTGCACCGAACACCACTACCGACGAATCCGATTCGGGTCGAAGGACATTGAGAATCGCACCGGCGCCGGTTTGAAATCCACACCCCAGCGGAGCGATCACATTCAAGTCCAGAGTGCGGTCCACCACCACCACGTTGTCTGCATGCGCGATCGCGTACTCGGCGAAACTCGACTGACCGAAGAACCGGGTGTTCACTCCAGCTCCGTCCGACGTCACCACATGGGTGCCGTCCGGCCTCGGCCCGAGGCGGTTCAGGGTGTACGAACGCAGGCAGTAAGCGGGGTTGCCCCGTAGACACTGGTCGCACCGAGCGCAATGCCGGTAGGTGAGTACGACGTGATGGCCCGGTGCAACACCCTCGATCTCGCGCCCGACCTCCACGACCACTCCCGCGCCCTCGTGGCCGAGGATCGCGGGCCCGGACTTCGCGGGCGTCGCTGCTCTGGTGAACAGGTCCGTGTGGCACAGTCCGGTTGCGGCGACACGCACCAGTATCTCGTCCGGGCGCGGATCGTCGATGTTCACCTGCTCGAGCGTGAACGGAGTGTTCGGTCCCCGCGACACGGCAGCGGACATGCGCATGGTCACTCGCGTTCGAGGGCGAAGTAGTAGTGGTGGCCGCCGTCGAGAACGAGCGCGGGCTTCCCGTTCATGATGCCCATCAACGTGTTCGAGTCGACGCGCTTGAAATGGTCGAAGATGGGTGCGCCGTCGTAGACCATGGTGGCCGTCACTTCCCCGCGGAACTCGATGTTCCACAGGCTCGCTTCGCCGCCTCCGGTCTCGATGTCCGAATACAGCTCACCGTTGTCGTTTCTGCAGATCAGAGGTTGTGCCCGCTCGAGTGATTCGAAATTCTTCCCATGCCAGTTGCCGGCGGTGAGCTTGCGGCACAGGCGATGTCCGGTGAAGAACTGCGATCCTTTCCACGCACCGAGCACGTCTTCCGCGCGGGCCGGCTCGAGTGCGGACCACACTGCGTCGAGGTCGGCGGGAAGCACACCGTCGGTCTTCTTCGCGAGCTCGGCGAACCTCGAGCGTGCGTCGGCGATATCCACGGGATCTCCTTCTAGTTGCCGAACCATTTGGTTCGGAACTTACGCCGAACCGATTGGTTCGGCAAGGCTCCCGACTCGACGATGTTGCCGCAGGAATTAGGATCAGGGCGTGAGGTCAGCAGGCGAAGCCACTCGCGAACGCATTCTCGACGCGGCACAGGCGGAGTTCGCCCGTCACGGCATCGCCGGGGCGCGGATCAATCGCATCGCTTCCGAGGCGAAAGCCAGCAAGGAGCGGTTGTACGCGTACTTCGCCGGCAAGGAAGAACTCTTCGCCGCGGTGTCGGAGAGATGGGTCGCGTCGACGACGGCTCACACCGCCCTCCGAGGCGACGACCTGCCGGGGTACGCAGGGCGACTGTTCGACGAGTTCGTGGCGTTCCCTGATCATGTGCGTCTCCAGAGGTGGGCCGACCTCGAGGAGTCGCACCGGCCGACGGACGATTCCCGGGCGGCGGCGATCTCCGCGAAGATCGGTCACATCCGTTCCGGCCAGCGAGACGGACACATCGACGACTCCTGGGACAGTGTCGAACTGCTCATGGTGGTGACGGACGTGGTCATGTCGTTCGCCGTCGGGCACTACGGCGCGGGGGACCGTCGCAGACCGAACGAAGCGCGCCGCGCGGCTGCGGTGGAGGCGGTGCGCAGAATCGCAGCCCCGCGCGGTTGATCCGGCGGCGGCTACCGACGGCGGTCGACGTGCGGCGCCCGGGATCGGCCCGGATGACGAGTGTCACCGAAATCGGTTGCACCGGCGGGGGCTTCGCGATACTTGGACATCAGGCGTAGGACGAGGGTCGCCCGCGCGGACCAAGTGTGGAGTGACGCGAGTTCGCGGCGAGAGGCCACAGCCTCCGGGTCAGCGGTGGCGCGTGCGAGTGCCGAGACCGCAGCAGCGAACTCGTCCGGAGTGTGGGCAATAGTGACGTGCTCGGAGTCCAGCCACCGCGTCGACGGTAGTTCGGTGGTGACGACCGGTAGGCCGGCAGCCAAGTAGTCGAGGGTGTGCGTCGGGAACCGCGCCCGAGTGCCCGCGTCGAGGGTGTGCGGAGCGAGCCCGACTGCGGCTGCCGCCAAGTACGTAGCCGCCTCGTGCTCCGCAGCCGGGTGCCCGTCCGTCGATGCGCCGGTGCGGGAGCCGAGCAACTGGACGTTCGGCCTGGACAACAACGCGTCGACACGCGCGGATCCCGCCGAGGACAGCCGAGGCGAGCGGTCACCGATCACTGCGATGTTCAGCGACGTGGCGGCTACCGCGTCGAGCATGTCGTAATCGATGCTGTCGTCGAGGTCGCCGACGAACACTGCCGGGCAGGTGCGACGCGGTGCGCCGGAATTATTGCTCGGTGCGTCCGTGCCCGTCTCGAAGTCCGTCTCCGGGAGCGTGCACCCTGCGTGCACGACGCGCACCGCGTCGAAGGTCTTGGAGTACAGGTGCAGCCGTAGGGCCAGCGTCTGAGAGACCGCAGCGACGGTGTCGGCGCGACTGCAGTTGACCTCGATGGACCGAAGGACAGCGCGCCGTGACAGGCCGCGGCTCGGCGCCGAGCTCACCCAATCGTCGGTGACGTACAGCAAACGGTGTCCGCCCACGTCGACGGGGAATCTGCCGACGGGATCGGTCAGAACGACGGCATCCGACGTGGTTCCGAGCTCGGTCAGTGCCGACGCGATCGCGCGATCGGTGGCGCGCCGTGCCAGCGCGCGCGTCAAAGCGGACCGGGGGCGGGTGCCCACGAACGTCCTGACCCGGGAGAAGCGTGGTGACATGCGGACGAATTCCGACCTCGTGGTCCTGCGTCGACGACGCGGGCCGCGCTCGGACCCCCCGGCAGATCCCGGCGTGTCCCACGAGGTCGGCTCGACCCAGACGACGTGCGCGAACTCGGCAAGAGCCTTCGCGAGTGCCGCGTCGTCGGTCGCCGACTCCATCGGTGCACCGGCCATGAAGATCAGCGTGGGTGCGGTGGAGTTCGTTCGAGAGAGCGTGGGCAGGGACTTCATTGTTGGCAGCGATCTGTGAGAGTGAAACCGACTCGAAGAACAATTGTAGCTCAGAAAAAGTCGAGAGGTTTGTTATGGATGGTAGAACCGCGCTTCGGGACGGGGAAGAGAAAGGCTCACCGATGCCTCGGCGCTGACGAACGGTAGCGTCCCGGCCATGTACCGAGCGTCGATGCCGTTGACTCACAGGCCTGCGCGGGACGGGGCGACCGTCGATGCCGCACATGTGCCCGCGTACCTCGCCCTGGAACTGGCGAGCCAGGCGTGGGCCGATGCGTTGAGCCACGTCAGCGACGGTCGGCTGACGGCCCTGGACGTCATGGTCGCGAACGTGACCGCGGACTTCTCGCGGGAACTGTTCACCGGCGTCGCCGAGGTCGACGTCGTCGCGACGAAGGTCGGCCGTACGTCCATCACCGTACGAGTCGCCATCGAACAGGGCGGTGAGCGTGCGGCCGTGTCCACGTTCGTACTGGTGCACGTCGTCGACGGACGGGCCGAGCGACTGTCGGACGAGCAGCGCGCGTTCCTCACGCCCTCGGACTCGCACCCGACGCGGGGTGCATGAAAACTCGGCATCCAGCCGCCGGAGAACGATGTGTGAACGCTGACGTTTGAACTCGCCTTCGGTCTGGGAACATGGGCACATGACCTCGACGTCGCACCCCGAGTCCTCGACTTCGCACGAGGTGACCACCGAGTACGTGGTTCTGGTCGACGAGGACGGGCGGGCCATCGGCACCCACCCCAAATCGACCGTGCACACGACGACCACACCGTTGCATCTCGCGTTCTCGTCCTACGTCTTCAATTCGCGGGGCGAGGTGCTGATCACGCGGCGCGCGCTGCACAAGAAGACGTGGCCGGGTGTGACCACCAACAGCTGCTGCGGCCATCCCGCGCCGGGCGAGGATCTCGGCGGCGCGGTCGTTCGGCGCCTGCGGCAGGAGTTGGGCATCGAGGTCGGAAGCCCCTTCCTGTTGCTACCTCGTTTCCGCTACCGGGCGGTCATGGACGACGGAATCGTCGAGTACGAGATCTGCCCCGTGTTCGGCGTCGAATACGACGGTCCGGACCCGGTGGTCGATCCCGACGAGGTCGCCGACGCCACGTGGGTGCCGTGGGTGCAGTTCGTCGACGACGTGGCCCGGGGGCGTGTGGTGTCGCCGTGGTGCGTGGAGCAGATCGACCAGCTGCGGGAGCTGGGCGACGAGCCCTCGGCCTGGCCGGTGGGGGAGGCCTCGGAGCTTCCCGAGGCGGCTGTCTACGACGTCGGTGCACGCCAAGGAATGGCTGGGTCATTCGAACAACCGACCCCGACCCGATATAGTTGACCAGTGCACTACATGTCGGCTGCCTCGCGTACACGCGAGCGAGTTTCAGGATCGGTTGGTGCTCGTGCAGCAAAGAGCTGAGAACACACGTCAGGCAGTGCTGCTCGGTGCAGCGGTGAGCTTCGAGAAGCACGGGTACGGAACCGCCAGTCTGTCGACCATCCTGGCGCACGCCGGAGTCACCAAAGGCGCGATGTACTTCCACTTCTCCTCGAAGGAGGAGCTCGCCCATGCGGTCATCGACGCCCAACATCAGCTTGCGATGGATGGTGTACGTGCGATCACTGCAGAGGTTCCGCGCGCGCTGGACAGCATGATCTGCGTCAGCCAGGAGATGGCACGCCAACTCCTGGAAGAGCCGATGGCCCGCGGCGGGATGCGGTTGACGCTCGAGATCGGCAGCATGCAAGGACCGGTTCAGCGCCCGTACCGCGACTGGATCGACTCGATCCAACTGCTCGCGGACAGGGCAGCCGAGGAGGGCGACCTCGCCGACGGAGTCGACACCGAGGCGCTGGCCAAGTTCGTGGTCGGTGCGTTCACCGGTGTTCAGACCCTGTCGGAGGTGCTCAGCGGGAGGGCGGATCTCTACGCCCGATTGTCGGACATGTGGCAGCTGCTGCTCCCCTCGATCACGGATCCCGCGGCGTTGGAACGGACGCGTGCACTCGCGCTCAGCGAGCCGCGGGACTGGTCCGTCTCGACGTCGGACGTCGGCGTAAGCGCCTGATCGGCGTTCGCCGGCGGGCTAGCCTGTAGGTATTTCCCTGCGCGAACGGAATCTCTCATGACCGACGTACTGTCCCGCCGTGATCTCGACTTTCTCCTCTACGAGTGGCTCGACGTCGAGTCTCTGACGACCCGAAAGCGATTCGCCGAACACTCCAAGGACACGTTCGACGCCGTCCTCGACCTGTGTGCGGACATCGCGCGCAAGCACTTCGAGCCGCACAACAAGCTGTCCGACGCCACCGAGCCGCGGATGCGCACCGACGGTACCGTCGAGATGATCCCCGACGTCAAGGCTGCGTTGGACATCTACGCGGCGTCCGGTCTGATTGCCGGACAGTTCGACGAATCGCTCGGCGGGATGCAGCTTCCCACCACCGTCGCGCGGGCTGCGATGGCCTGGTTCCAGGCGGCGAACGCGTCCACCTCGTCGTATCCGTTCCTGACCATGGCGAACGCCAACCTGATCGCCACGTACGGCACGTCGGAACAGATCGATCAGTACGTCCGCCCGATGCTCGAGGGCAAGTCCTTCGGGACGATGTGCTTGTCCGAACCGCAGGCCGGGTCGTCGCTCGCCGACATCACCACGCGTGCGGTCGAGCAGGACGACGGTAGTTACCGCCTCACCGGCACCAAGATGTGGATCTCCGCAGGAGATCACGAGCTCACCGAGAACATCGTGCACCTCGTCCTGGCGAAAGCCGCGGGCGGCGGCGCCGGAGTGAAGGGCATCTCACTGTTCGTCGTGCCCAAGGTGCTGCCGGACGGTACACGCAACGACGTCACACTCGTCGGTCTCAATCACAAGATGGGCAACCGGGGTACGACGAACACGCTGCTGAATTTCGGCGACGGAACGCATGCCGTGCACGGTGGCCCCGGCGCGGTCGGTTACCTCGTCGGCGAGGAGCATCGTGGTTTGAGCTACATGTTCCACATGATGAACGAGGCCAGAATCGGTGTCGGCTTCCTGGCGATCTCGCTGGGGTACGTCGGCTACCTCAAGTCCGTCGAGTACGCGAAGGTCCGAACACAGGGTCGTGCTCTCGGCGTGAAGGATCCGTCCTCGCCGCCCGTTGCGCTGATCGAGCACGCGGATGTCCGGCGGATGCTGTTGGCGCAGAAGTCCTACGTGGAGGGCGCTTTGGCCCTCGGTCTCTACTGCTCCAAGCTCGTGGACGAGCAGGACACCACCGAGGACGAGTCGGTGCGCAGCGAGACGACGCTGCTCCTGGACCTGCTGACACCGATAGCCAAGAGTTGGCCGTCGCAGTGGTGCCTCGAAGCGAACAGTCTGGCCATCCAGGTGCACGGCGGATACGGCTACACCCGTGACTACGACGTGGAACAGTACTACCGAGACAACAGGCTCAATCCCATTCACGAAGGAACACACGGCATTCAGGGGCTTGACCTGCTCGGCCGCAAGGTGACGATGCAGGGTGGGGCAGCCCTGCCGTTGCTCGGAACAAGAATCGACGGAACCATCCGTCGTGCCCGTGAACTCGGCACCGACGAGTACGCGTCGGCGCTCGAGTCCGCATGGGGGAGCGTCCTCGAGGTCACGGCAACTCTGTGGGGCACCGGCGATCCCGAGGTGGCACTCGCGAATTCGTCGGTGTACCTCGAGGCCGTCGGCCACGTCGTCATTGCGTGGATGTGGCTGGAACAGCACAACGCGGCCGACGGCAAGACCGGCGACTTCTACGACGGCAAACGTCAGGCCGCCCGATACTTCTTCCGCCACGAACTGCCCACGACCGGACCCCAGTTCGCACTGTTGTCCAGCCTGGACCTCACCACCCTCGAGACGGACCCGGCCTGGTTCTGACCCCTCGCTGTGCGCGGAAATGTAGTGCGATCTGGTCGCTTCGCGGGCTCCGCTCCTGCCCCAGGGCCTACATTTCCGCGCACGTCAGCGGGCGAGCAGCGTGAACGAATGATCCGCGATCAGGATCGATGGTCCCGACTCCTCGTACGCCTGCTGCGGGTCGCTCGACAGGACCTGGCGCCAACTGCCGGACGGTAGGCCGAACTCCACCGTCTCGCTCGACGCATTCGCCGCCCACCCGAACACTTCGTCGTCTTCGGCCGACGCGAGAACCACCAGCATCGACAGCGCCGACCCATCGGACCAGTCCTCGTCCGTGAGCTTCTCGCCGTCGGCGCGGTAGAAATCGACGTAGGTGTCCGCATCGGACTCGCTGTCGTGGCGGAACCACCTCGGACGCAACGCTGCGTGCGACTTTCTCAGCTCGATCAGCTGACGAGTGAAGGCCTGCAGATCGGTGTCCGCAGAGTCCCAGTCGAACCACGACAGTTCGTTGTCCTGGCAGTACGCGTTGTTGTTGCCCTGCTGGGTTCGCCCGATCTCGTCGCCGCCGAGAATCATCGGTACACCGGCGGACAGAAGCAGTGTCGCCAGATGGTTGCGTTGCTGCCGGGCACGGAGAGCCAACACGCCCTCGTCGTCGGTCGGGCCTTCGGCGCCGCAGCCCCACGACCGGTTGTCCGATTCACCGTCCTGGTTGTCCTCGCCGTTGGCGTCGTTGTGCTTGTCGTCGTATGCATTCAGGTCGGCGAGAGTGAACCCGTCGTGCGCGGTGACGAAGTTGACGCTGGCGAGCGTCGGGCGCCGCGTGCTCTCGTACACGTCGGGGCTGCCGGTGATGCGCTGCGCGAACGCCCCGAGAGTGCCTGGCTCCGAACGCCAGAAGTCACGAACGTCGTCGCGGAACTTCCCGTTCCACTCCGACCATCGCGCCGGAAAGCCGCCGACCTGGTAGCCCTGCGTGTCCCAGGGTTCGGCGATCAGCTTGACCGACGCCAGCGTCGGGTCCTGATGAACCAGATCGAGGAAGGCGCTGTGCTTGTCCAGATCGGAATCCTGGCGAGTCAACGTACTTGCGAGGTCGAAGCGGAATCCGTCGACATGCATCTCGGTCACCCAGTAGCGCAACGAGTCCATGATCAGGGCCAGCGCGGCAGGATGGCCGACGTTCAGACTGTTGCCCGTGCCGGTCGTGTCGAAGTACGAGCCGCGATCTTCCTCGACCAGACGATAGTAGGAACGGTTGTCGATCCCCTTGAGCGACAACGTAGGACCGAGGTGATTGCCCTCGGCGGTGTGGTTGTACACGACGTCGAGAATCACTTCGATTCCCGCGGCGTGCAGCGCCTTGACCATGGACTTGAACTCGTTGACCTGGCCGCCGGTGTCACCCGCATGGCTGTACTCGTTGTGCGGAGCGAGGAAGCCGATCGAGTTGTACCCCCAATAGTTGCGCCGCCCTTCTTCCAGGAGGTGCGAGTCCTGGACGAATTGATGAATCGGGAGCAATTCGACGGCGGTGACCCCGAGATCGACGAGTGCTTGGACCGCGGCCGGGTGGGCAAGACCTGCATAGGTACCGCGAATGTCCTCGTCGACGCCCGGATGGCGCGCGGTGAAACCCTTGACGTGCACTTCGTAGACGACACTTTCGGACAGAGGGATCCGCGGAGGTGCATCGTCACCCCAATCGAAGTCGTCGCCTACGACGACCGAATGAATCATCGACGACGCCGAATCCTCGTCGTTTCGCGTCTCGGGCTCGTCGTGCAGGTGCGAGAACACCGACTCGTTCCAGTCCACACTGCCCGCAATGGCTCGGGCATACGGGTCCACCAGCAGCTTGTGCACGTTGTGACGGAGACCGTCCGCGGGACTCCACGGTCCGTCCACCCGCAATCCGTACCGCGACCCGACCGTCAGGCCGTCGACGACACCGTGGAACACGTGCCCGGTCCGCGTGTCGAGAGTGGTCGAGGAAAGTTCGGCGCCGGATGCGTCGACCACGACGACAGCGATGGAATCCGCGGTCTCCGAGTAGACCGCGACATCGGCCGTGCCGTCGGGTAGCAGGGTCACGCCGAGGGGATGAGGGGAGCTGACTTCGGTCATTGCAGCCCAGTACCCCGGCAAGGATCGAGCAAACCGAGTTTTGAATCGACGGCCCGAGGGGTACGACACACTCATGGCTGATTACAGAGTGCTCGATCCGACAGGCGACGTCGTCGCGACCAAGAACATCGAGAGCGCCGATGACGCGTACAACTGGTTCATCGAAGAGAAGGCGGACAACAGCGAACTCGGGTGGCGTCTCGAAGTCGACCATGACGGCGACTGGGCCTTCGTGGACGATTCCGAAGGCACCTCGCCCGGTAACTGACGACGCTCAGAGGGGTTCGCCGAGGCGCTGAATGCGTCCGGACGCGGTGCGGGCAACGAGCCCGCGCCGCTCGAACTCCGCCAACCATCCTTCCATCGGCCACCTGTTCCACCGATCGTGGAACAGGCGAGCGTTGCGCACGATGTCGTCGACGTGCTCGACCGGGGGCGAGGACACCGCATGATGCTGGTGATAGGCGTGGGCGCCGCCCACCCACCGTAGACCGATTCCCGACGCTCGGGCCGTGGCTGCGAGGTCGGTGTCCTCACCGCCGTAACCCGTGTAGCCCTCGAAGAATCCGCCCAGCTGTCCCCATGTCGGAGCGGTGACCGCGAACGACAGTGACCAGAACAAGTCGTAGTTCGATCCCGATTCGACGGCTCCGACGGCCGGATTCGGCCGCGCACCATGGGGATTCGTGTGCGCGATCAACTCTTCCTCCGACCACCGCCCCCGGTGTGGGGGCAGATAGGTGACCGGTCCGCAGAGCAGGGACATGGCGTTCGCGGAGTCCGAGCAGGCGCGCTCGTAGGTCGCCGCCATCTCCGGGCCCGGTATGCAGTCGACATCCAGGAACAGCAGTATGTCCGCGCCCTGTGTAACTGCCACCTGTGCTCCGAGATTGCGCGCGTGAGCCAGAGGTAGGCGCCCGTCGACCGTATCGATGTACCGCACTGTCGCGGTGCCGGTGCCGGTGTCGGCCACGACATCGGCCACAACGTCGACGATCCGGTGATCGCCCATCGCGATCACGACGTGATGGTCCGGAGGCCTCGTCGACCGTGCCAACCCGCGGATCTGCTCGCGGAGGTGTTCGTGACGGCCCGAGACGACCGTCACCACAGTCAGATTCATCGGACGACCGCTCCGGCATCGAGCACACGGGCGGCACGGCCGGCCGCCCCGCGCTGCTCCACGCGACCCCACCCCGACGCGCCGAGCTCGGTCGCGCGGTTCAGCAGCGCTGTCCAGCCGTCCGGATCAGGCCATGCATCGGTCACGACCGCCACGGATGCCGAACCGAGGGCACGCGCGCTGGCGATCTGCTCGTCGAACGGCCGATCCTGTGGAATGACGATTGCCGGCGACCCCGCGGCCGCGACGTCGGCCAACGCGTTCTGCCCGGCGTGGGTCACCACGACCGTGGCCGAACACAGCAGTGGCCAGACGTCCGCTCTCCACGACGAGGCATCGATTCCTGCTGCGATCCAGCGAAATTCGGGGTTGGCCGCGCCGGCGAGCTCGATATCGGACGCGACGAGCGTCGTACCACCCGCACCGCCGAGAACGACCACGGAGGCGTCGTCGCCGACCGTCTCCCGGGCGCGGCCGTCGAACCTGCTGATCGCACCGACGTACGTGGTCTTGTCCGCATACGGCCGAAGCCACTGCGGGTCGTAGACCGATCGCGACCACGGCGCGACGATCGCCGACGCTGCTCGGTACGCGAGGGTGTGGGGAGTGTCTGTCCGCTCGCCTGGCATGGCCATGACGACGACGTCCACCCCGAGCAAGCGGACCAGCAGTGTCACTTCCACCGACACGTCGACGACGACGAGCCGTGGGCGCACGCGGGCCACCCACTCGGCGATCAGCGCCATGCGATCGGTCAGGCCGCGCACGCCCGTCGGGGCCCAGTGGAGGATTCCTCCGGCAGTCTCGTCGGCCGGGTACTCGGGGCCGCCGGTGTCGGTGGGTTGTGGGGTGTCGAGGGGGAGCTGCAACCATTCGATGTCGCTGTGCGGGAACGGTTGTCGCGAGGACAGCACTGTGACGGGCTCGTCGGTCGCCGCAGCGATGGAGGTCGCACGTGTCATGTGGCCGGTGCCGTGATGGTGCGCGTAGTAGCCGATCACAGCGCGGCGCCGGACATCATGGTGTCGTACAGGCTCAGGTACTGATCTACCATGCGGCGCTCGGAGCATGCCGACTCGGCGCGAGCCCGAGCGTCGTGCCGCGACAGGGTGCGGGCTTCGATCATCGCCCGTGCGAGATCCTCGACCGAGTCCGGACGAGCCAGTCGTCCAGACGTCGGATCCAAAATCTCGGGGATACCACCGCGATCGAACGCAGCGACGGGAGTTCCGCACGCAAGCGCTTCGGCCACGACCAGACCGTAGGGCTCCTCCCAGACCGGCGTCGCCAACGCGACAGCGGAGGATCCGACGAGGGTCGCGAGTTCACGTTGACGCAGGTGGCCCGCGTACGTGACGTCTCCACCGAGTCTGGGCGCCACTTCCGCCTCGAAGTACGCCGTGTTCGACGCCGGGCCCGCGAGGGTCAGCGAGAATCCGGCTGCGCGTGCGGCGTCGATGGCCAGATGAGGCCCCTTCTCGGGCACCAATCGGCCCGACCACACTGCGCCGTCGCCCCCCGGACCTTCCGGCCATCGCTCCAGAGAGATCCCGTTCGCCACGACGTTGACGGGGCCGGTGACAGGGAACCATTGGCGCGCAGCGTGTTCGCTGACGGCTGCGAATTCGACGCCGGTGCTTCCGGACAGTGCCACCGCAGATTCGAGCCACGCGAACGGGGGAGTGTGCAGGGTGGTGAGCATAGGAGTGCGCACCGTGCGCGACATCGCGATGGGCAGGTAATGCAGGCTGTGATTGTGGATCACGTCGAACGCGTCGGACAGCTCGCCGGCCAGTTGCATCATCACCGACAGGTACGCGTGGTGCTCGCTGACGGCACGTGCGGGAGTGGTGATGTCGGCCTTGGAGATGTCGGACAGCTCCAACCGCGCAACGCTCAGAAGGTCGTCCGCGACATCGAGGGTCGAGCCTTCCGCCGCGAACAGGGTCACCGAGTGTCCGCGCTCGGTCAATGCACGAGACAGCTGACCGATGTGCGCTTCCATTCCACCCGCGTACGGCTCGGCGATCGGAAAGTTCGACGAGCCGAGCAGTGCTACGCGCAGGCTGTCGGTCATCGTCGTGTCCCGGTGGTCACAGGGCGCTCGGACAGTGCACGGCGATAGATGCGTGCATGCGTGCGTGCGGCCTCCTCCCGGTCGACTTCCCGGCTCGTACGCAGGAATTCGCCGGTGTCGGACTGTGAGGTTCGCCGCGCCGCGACGTCGTCGTACGTGGAGTGCAGCGCGTCGGCCAGCCCGATGTCGTCGAAACGGTCGAGGCCGAAACCGAAGACGCGGCAGGGGGTTTGCTCCGCGAAGTAGCCACAATCGGGAACCACGACCGCAGTCCCCATGTCGACACACGCCTCCAACCATCCCGAATGCGTGCCGAATCGGTACGGCAGAACCGACACGTCGATCTCGGTCAGGTACGTCCACAGTTCTTCGTCGTCGAACCGAGGGTGAACTCGAACGTCGACGCCCTCGTGTGTCCCGAAGGCGGCGATCGCGGCAGCGTCCTCCGGGTGCGAGTCGAATGCCTGGTCGTCGATGTCGATTCGGACTGTTGCACCCGGCAATTGGGCAGCTGTGTCGACGATAGTCCCCAGGACGGCCAACGGATCGAGGTTGGTGCGCAGGCTCTTCGCGTGCACTCCGATCACGAACGACTCGGTGTGCGGTCGACGTCGACCGATCAGCTCCATCGGGGCGACGTGCGGATGCGGCACGACGGTTGCGCGACGTCCCCAACGGGATCCGATTTCCCGCGCAGCGCCCGGCGTGAGGGTGATCACCTCGTCGGCCGCTTCGATCAGCATGTCGAGGTGAGCCTCGTGGAGAGAGTTGTCCACGAAATGTGGGTTGTGGAGGTCGTGCACCGTGTAGACCAGAGGCTTGCCCGCCGATCGCACCGTGCGTATCACCTCGCCGAGGTGCTCGGGTGGCAACGAATCGAAACCGAAATGCACGTGCAGCACGTCGAACGACGACAGATGACGCTTCGTCCACTCCGGTTCGAGCCAACGCGGCGGCCACCAACGACCGGTTCCCTCGGCGCCCGGCGGGACCGGGTCGGGAAGTCGACGGACTCCGTCGGAACCCAGGTGCGCGACATAGGTGTGGCCGGTGGGTACGGAAGCCACGGTGATCGACGCTGGATCGATCGGGGTGGGGTTGATCAAATGAGGGTTCCTTCGCGACAGAACGGTTATACGGGACGTGTGATGAGCCCGGACCCGACTGCTCGAGAGGGAGTGTCTCCTGCGACAACCGAATACTACAGGGAGCCCGTGACGTCGAACGATCCCGACGAGGGGCGTCGCATTCACTACGGAGATTTCTACGGAGTCTCCGACACGACGGGCGACGAACGGCCGCTATTGGTCGTGTGGGGGAACTGCCAGGCCGAGGCCCTGCGGATCGTGGTCTCGAGCGCGGCGGACCTTCCTTACCGTACGGTGCGGGTTCCTCCGGTCCACGAGCTCACCGAGAGCGACCTACCGCACGTTCGTGACCTGATGGCGCGCTGTGCGGTGCTGCTGTCCCAACCCGTGCGTTCCGGCTACCGCGGGTTGCCGATCGGGACGGACGACGTGGACGCACTCCGATCGACTCGAGCGGAGAAGATCGTGTGGCCGGTCCTGCGATACAGCGGGTTGTATCCGTTCCAGGTTATCGTGCGGCACCCCAGCGCCCCGTCCGCGACGCCCGCAGGCGTTCCCTACCACGACCTCAGGACGGTGATCGCCGCCCGCGACGGTGACTCGGCCGGGTGGGACGTCCCGCTGAGTGCTCGTCAGGTGACAGACGTCGCAGCGTGGAGCATCGCGGAACTCGCCCGGCGCGAACGCGCCCAGTGCGACGTCGGTGTGTCCGATCTTCTGCTTCCAGCGGGCGCCGGCGCCGCGAACACCGTCAACCACCCGGGAAACTCGGTGTTGACGGCGCTCGGATCCCGCATTCTCGACGCGCTGGGTTGTGGCCCGCCCGCCGAGCCCGATCGAGAATTGTTGGGCAACATCGTCTCTCCGCTCGACGAGCGCGTCGTACGAGCTCTCGACCTGCAGGCTCGGCCCAGGCCGTCATGGCTCGTCGACGGATCGTCCGTGTCCCAGGACGAGATCCGACGGGTTCAGTTGCAGTGGTATCGAGACAATCCGCCGTTCGTCGACGCGGCAATTCAGCGCTACGCCGATCTCCTCGACATTCTGGACATGGCTGCATGATGCCCCAGATCGGCCATGTCCTGGTAGGGCCACCGGCACACGGCGTCGTCGAGTACGGCGCGTCCGTTGCACGAGAGTTGGGGGAACCGACGCACCGGGCAGTGCGCCTGGACGGACCGGAGTCCGAACTCCCTGCCTGGATCGGGGAGTGCTCACTCGTACACCTGCATGTCACCGACCGACTCTTCGGCGACCGTGTATCAGCAGCGCCCAACTACGCGGCACTGTGCGCCAGGCTGCCCGCGCGGCACTCGGTGACCGTGCACGACGTGCCACAACCGTCCGACGGATCGGGGTTCGAGACGCGAGTTCGGTTCTACCGGACAGTGATCGACCAGGCGGCCGGGGTGATCGTGTCGAGCGACCACGAGGCATCGCTGCTCCGAGAGTTCACCGACGCGTCCGTCGATCCACAGGTGATTCCGCTGATGATGCCGAGGCCGAGAGCGGAGCCTGCAGGGCCTGAAGGGATGGAGGGCGGATCGTCGGGTGCGCGTGTTGCCGTGCTTGGTTTCCTGTATCCGGGGAAGGGGCACATCGAGACGCTCCGGGCGATGGCCGACTTACCGCGGTCCGTGGGTTTCGTCGCGTTGGGGACTGCGTCGCCAGGGCACGAGGATCTGATCGATCAGTTGCGGTGCACGGCAGCCGAAGCCGGAAGGCCCTGCGAGATCACCGGATTCCTCCCGGAACTCGATATGTATCGACGCTTGGCGGCTGCGACCGTTCCTGTCGCCTTCCATCGGCACCTGTCGGCGTCGGGGTCGATCAACACGTGGATTGCAGCGAGACGCCGCCCACTCGTCCCTCGCAACGCGTACACCGAGGAACTGGACAAGCGATCGCCCGGTGTGGTTCGTGTGCACGGAGACGACGAGGATTCGTTGCGGGACGCGATCGCCGAGGCGGTGCGCCATCCGTCGTCGACCTGGATCGAACCGCACGTGGTGCCGCGGCCCACTCCGAACGATGTGGCCCGGGAGTACGACTCGGTTCTGACGGGCTGGCGCGGATGACGCGGGCTCTCGAGATCCAGGGTCGGTACGTCGTGCCGGACAATCGCTGGGATCTGACGCCGGACATGGTGGAGTTGCCGAGCGTCACCGTCGTGGTCCCGTATTACGATCAGCCGCACCAATTGTCGCTCGTACTCGAAGCCCTGGCTCAGCAGCGCTACCCGTCCGACAGGATGCAGGTGGTCATCGCCGACGACGGTTCACCGACGCCGCCTGTCGTCGACGACTGGCGCGACAGGCTGGCGGTGACGGTGGTGCGCCAGGAGGACAAGGGGTTTCGGGCCGCCGCGGCCCGCAACCTCGGTGCGCGTGCGGGGACGGGCGAGGTTCTGTGTTTTCTCGACGCCGACACCGTCCCGACGCCCGGGTACCTCGAGACGGCTGTGGCTCTGCCTGCAGTGGCTCCGGACACGGTCGTCGTCGGGCGGCGAGGACACGCCGATCTGAGCGATGTGAACGTATCGGAACTGTCGGACTGGCTTCGTACTCCACGGGAACTCGGCGAACCAGATTGGTTGTCCAGCGCTTACGGCCGGACGGGCAACCTTCTCCGACCGGGTTGGGACGGATACAAATTCGTCATCAGTGCAGTGTTGACCTGCAGCCGTGAACTGTTCGAGGAGATCGGCGGCTTCGACGAGACCTTCGTCCGGTACGGCGGCGAGGACTGGGAATTCGCCAATCGTGCGTTCATGGCAGGAGCAGTGTTCGCCCACGATCCCCAGGCAGTTGCGTGGCACGACGGGCCGGACTGGGCGGGGCGAGACGTCACGGACCGGACCGACGAGAAGAACACCGAGGCCGTGGCTCTCGCACCGTTGATCACCGATCCCAGCGCCCGACGACATGGGCTGGCCTATCGGATCCCGGACGCTGCGGTGATCCTCGACGTGGCGGAGGCATCACCGGCATCGGTGATGGTCACTGTCGCCGGCATCGTGCGTGGCGTCGACTGCGCGGTGTGGCTGACGGGAGAAGGTGCTCCCGCAGTGTACGACGCGTTGGCACTGGATGATTCACGTGTGCGCGTCGGGACCCCCGAGCGATCCGTGCGGCTTCGCTGCCGATTCGTCGTGCACGTTCGAGGCCCTGTGCAGTTCTCGTCGGCGACGTGGGGTGCCCTGACCGGATGCATCGGACCCGGACTGGCAGGCAGGGTGACCGTCGACTGCGACGGTGCCTCGGTCTCGGCGACGGCGTCCAGGGCACTGAACCGTGCACGGCGCTGGGCCGCGCGGACCGGCGAGTCCGAATCGGAGCTGCTGAACGCGTTGTTCACGACCGAGCGTCGGAGTGCCGAGGAGGTCGGCATCTTGCTGATCGATGGCGAACCGTGGCTGGCCTGGTGACCACGAACGCTGGACACCACCGAGGTGATGTCCAGCGCCGGCGTTGTAATGCGGTGAGAAAGCTACAGGTTCGCTGTGGCCTTGTCGAGGGTGTCGACGGCGATCTGTAGCCCTTCGAGGGGGCCGTAGGCGGTGTCCTCGTGTTCGATGTTCACGGCGATGTCGGGGTCCACGGAGTGCAGGGC
>NZ_NOXZ01000068.1:0-976 GCF_002258225.1 Rhodococcus sp. RS1C4
CCTACAACAACCCCACCACACCCGCACTCCCCGACACCACCTACCCGAGCTTCCTCCACTGGCTCACCCACCACGACCACACCACCTCACTCGACACCTGGACCACCGCCCTCGCCGACGTCACCGAACCCACCCTCATCGCCACCACCAACACAGCCACCACCGACACAGCACAACCGATCGAACTCACCCACACCATCGACCCCATCCTCACCGACCAACTCCACACCCTCGCCCGCACCCACAGCACCACCCTCAACACCGTCCTCCACACCGCCTGGGCACTGACCCTGAACGCCATCACCGGACAACCCACCATCACCTTCGGCACCACCGTCTCCGGACGACCCGCCCACATCGACGGCATCGACACCGCCGTCGGCATGTTCCTCAACACCATCCCCACCCCCGCCCACCTAGGACACAACCCCACCGTCGGCGAACTCCTCGACCAAATCCACCACCACAACACCACCGTCCTCGACCACCACCACACCCCACTACCGGACCTGCACCACCTCACCGGACTCCCCGCCCTCTTCGACACCCTCCTCGTCTACGAGAACTACCCACTCGACGACAACAACACCGCAGTGGACGACGACCTCACCGTCACCTCGGTCGACATCCACGACTCCACCCACTATCCCCTCACCCTCGGCATCCTGCCCACACCCACCCACATCACCATCGAACTCTCCTACCAACCACACCGCATCACCCACCACACCATCACCACCCTCACCACACTCCTCGACACCGCCCTACACACCCTCGCCACCGCACCCCACACCCGAATCGCCGAACTACCCCTACTCACCGACCACGAACGCGAACACCTCGCACGATGGTCCACCGGAGCCAGCGAACCCACAGCCGGCACCACCCTCGACACACTCATCCGCAACCGAACCACCCATACCCCGAACGCCATCGCCGTCACCGACGACTCGAGACAGCAATGGACGTACACAAC